>CAMZAI010000054.1 GCA_947304065.1 uncultured Clostridia bacterium
GATGGTCTTGGTCTCCGGGACGCATCGGGCATTGCTTTTTTTGTAAGATTAGGACGAAAATGTTGTATTATATAGACAGAGACATAAAAGAGTAGCGCCACGTGAGGAGCAGTCATGGAAGATAACGATATTATCGGGTTGTACTTTGCGCGCGATCAGAAAGCGATCGCGGAGACAAAGAGCAAATACGGCGGCTATTGCTTTGCTCTCGCGAACAGGATCCTGGGGAGCAAAGAGGACGCGGAGGAATGCGTGAACGACACGCTTTTTTCGGCATGGAATTCAATACCGCCGTACAGGCCGAAGATACTGCGTATGTTTCTGGCCAAACTTGCCCGCAACAGGGCGATAAACCGCATCAAGGCAGACCATGCGAAGAAAAGGGGAAGCGGCGAGTCAACACTCGTCTACGAAGAACTCTCGGAATGCATCAGCGACGGGCGCAATATTGAATCTGAGATCATCGCAAAGGAACTCGGGCAGGCTGTAAACAGTTTTGTCGCGGCACTTCCGGAACGCGAGGGCGATATATTTATCAGACGCTATTTTTTCATGGAGGCGGTAAAGGACATAGCGGAGGGATACGGAATGACGCCCGGCAATGTGAGCGTGACTCTGAACCGTACTCGTGGGAAACTAAGAGATTATCTGGAAAGTAAGGGATTTCTGTAGAGCGAAGATAATGAAGGATAGAGTAATTATCGGCATGATCGGGATATGAATGATTGAAAAGTATTGTAATGATCGGAGGTTACCATGAACGAGAAGGATTTACTGGAAAGCATTTCCGAAATAGATGAGGAGCTCCTTGAACGAAGCGAGAAAAATAAAGCAGAAGGTGCCAAAGCAGCAGAGGCGGCGCAAGGCAAAATGCCTGAAAGGAAGGCTGTTGCGACACCCGGAATTTTCCGGCGCAGGCGAGGCTTCCTCGCTGCATCGGTAGTTCTCGTACTCTGCCTCGCCGGTCTCATTGTGTATATCGCCCTCGGCAGCGGACAGGACAAATCCGGAGTATCGAAATTCCTGAAGCCTTTTGTTGTCTCGGCTGCGGAGTATCCGGAAGTCATGAAAGCGCCTAATTATATGGATTTCGATGAAGGTAATGACGGCATTTTCGGACCGGAGGAAATGGCAAAATACGATGAGGCCGAAAAAGAGTATATAAGTCAGCGCACGAAACTGATAAACGTCGACGGTTACAATCCTGCACTCGGAAAGAGGGTCGCCCAGAGCTTCAACACGAAGGCAATGAAGCAGTTCCTCTCGGAAAGCAACCACGAGAACCGTGTATATTCCCCCATAAATATCTGCATCGCCCTCGGAATGCTCGCGGAGACCACGGACGGCGAGACCAGACAGCAGATTCTTGATGTGCTCGGGATTGAGAATATTGAGGCGTTGAGACCTGTAATGAAGGGGCTTTGGAACGGATTATACAAGGACGATAAGACGAAATGCATACTGGCTTCTTCCGTATGGCTAAGTGATAAGATCAACTATAAAAAGGACACTCTCAAATCTCTGGCTTCAAACTACTATGCGTCGTCATTTTCAGGCGATATGGGCAGCGAAAAGTACTCCGAAGCCTTCAGAACCTGGCTTGATGAGCAGACGGATGGGATATTAAAAGAGCAGATTTCCGAACTTGCCTTTGACCCCAATACGGTCATGGCGCTCGCGACCACAGTATGCTTCAGCGCGAAGTGGACAAACGAGTTCCTTCCGGCAAATACCGGGACAGACATCTTCCATTCGGCTAATGGTGACATACAATGTGAATTCATGAATGCTTCGGCCGACGGTCTCTACTATTGGGGAGAACAGTTCGGAGCAATATCAAAGACCTTTGAGACAGGAGACGGGCGAATGCTGTTCATTCTCCCGGATGAAGGCGTCAGTGTCTACGACCTGCTGGAGGACGAAGAAGTTATTTCTTTTATAAACTTTGGTCAGTATTATGAGCAGTCAAAGCGTGTGACTATTGACATGTCGATCCCGAAGTTCGATATATCCTCAAAGGAGGATATCATAGATAATCTTAAAACACTGGGCATCACCGACGCGTTTGATTATGATAAAGCAGATTTTTCTCCTGTTTCGGATGAAGACTCGATATTTTTAAACAAGGCGGAGCACGGTGTGCGCGTTATTGCCGATGAAGAAGGAGTCAAAGCCGCCGCGTACACGGCAGAACTTGCAGCGACAGCTGCCATGCCTCCCGATGACCGGATTGATTTCATCCTCGACCGCCCCTTCATGTTCGTAATCTCAATGGGCGACGGAATCCCGATGTTCGTGGGCATCGTAGAGAATCCCTAAGTTTTACTCGTCGCCGCCTGCGCCTCTTGGCTGGCACCTAAAAGAAACAATTAAGGCCGGGAAATCTGTCCGTGCGGAGCACGGCGGATTTCCCGGCCTTGTCATTCATAGCGCAAGATTTACTGGTTCTCGTGCCGCAGCGCCTGGAAATACGCGCGTGCGGTGCGGAGGTAGTATTCTTCGGGGTTCATCATCGATTTTTCGGCGGGGCCGTCGCCTGAGGTCTTCAGGATCAGCTTCACGCCGAGCTCGTATGCGGCTTCATAGCCTTCGCCGGTCGTTCCGACGATCGCCACGAGCGGCACATTGTTCGCGCGGCAGTGGTGCGCGATGCCCGCCACCGTTTTACCGTGGAAGGACTGCCAATCGAGCTTTCCCTCGCCCGTGATGCAGAGGTCCGCGCCTTTCAAGTGGCTGTCGATATCGAGTATACTTAAGATCGCTTCGCTGCCGAGACTCATCTTCGCGCCGAGAGCGACGCACAGCGTGGCACCTAAGCCGCCTGCGGCACCTGCGCCGGGGAAGGAATTCGGATCGGCTCCGAAGGTCTTATTGAGAACATTGGAATAATGGATCATGCCCGCTTCGAGCTCCGAAATGATCTCATTGCGGTAATCGGTGTCCATATCGGGCGAGCATTTCTGCTTCGCGAACGTAAATACGGCGCCGTCGGGGCCCGTAAGAGGATTGTCCACATTGCACAGGACCGTGATCTGCGCCTCGCGGATCAGAGGACATAGCCCGGACATATCGATGCTCATGATGTCCGCGAGATCTCCGCCCGTTCCGCCGGGATGGGGATCGTCATCGGATTCGGCTCCGAGTTCCCTGCCGTCGCCGTCGAGGAACTTCACTCCGAGAGCGCGCAGCGCGCCGATACCCGCGTCGTTCGTGGCGCTTCCGCCGAGAGCTATCATGATCCTGGTGCAGCCCTGCTCGAGCGCGTCGCGGATCAGCTCGCCGGTTCCGTAGGTCGTGGTATATTTGGGATTCAGTCTGTCGCCGGGAACCAGCGTGATGCCGGAGGCGGCAGCCATTTCGATCACGGCTCCCTTTGAAGTCGTGCCGTCATCGTTCTTTACCGGGCAGATGCCGTAGGCTGCGGAAATCTTCTCCATAAACGGATTGTGAACGGTTATGGTGCGCTTCTCGCCGCCGAGGGCGTCGGTAACAACATCAACCGTGCCGAGATTTCCGTCGGCCACGTGAATCTCGACCGTCTCACATTCGGGGAAAAATTCGCGTGCGGCAGCTGTCAGCATCTCGGCAATGCGTGCTGACGAAAGCGTGCCTGTAAACGAATCTGATGCAAAGACAAATTTCATTGGATCACCTTCTAAATCAGTCCCAAAGTTTCATGACACGTTCGAGGGCCTCTTTGTTGCGGTCCGCGACCATGTCGGCATAGTCGAAAAAGATAAATCCGTCGGTTTTTCCTGTTTCGCGCGCCACAGTGATCATATTGGCAAGAGTGAACTGATTGTACCATTCGGAATCGTTTCCCCAGGAAGAGGAAACGGTGGACCTGGTGTTCATCTTGTACGCGGGAAGACCGACATACAGCTTGACCGAATCGCATTTTAAGGCGTCCTCCCACTTGAGAAGCGTCTCATAGTAGGGACAGGTGTTCTGCGTGTTGAAGCTCCAGTAGAGCTGCGGGCAGATGTAATCGATGTAGCCCGGCTTGCTCATCCAGGTCTCGTAATCAACGTACCAGCGGAAATAATCGTTCTTGTAATAATCGATGAAGCCGCCGGGGCTGATGCCGAAAATGCAGTCGGGATCGATCTTCTTGACCGCCTTGTAAACTTTTTTAACGAGCGTATTTACGTTATCCTTGCGCCACCTGTCGATAGAAACGGCTTCCTTTCCGGCTGCGGTCCTTTCTTTGACGTAAGCGTTGTATTCGGGAGCGTCAAATATGGTCTGGTATGTATCTTTTGTGAATGCCGGATAGAAATAATCGTCGAAGTGGATGCCGTCCACGTCGTAATTCTCAACGATCTCCTTTACTCCGTTGATAATGAGCTGCTGTACTTCGGGGATCGCGGGATTGTAATAGAGCTGGGCCTGATATGCGATGACGCGCCGGTCGTCCTTTGTCTTCTTATTGCTCAGCCATTTGCGCGCAGGGTTTTTCTTCGAGAGAAGCCTCTTCGCGAGCGATGTCTTCTGCATCAGCGGAGTCGCGTTCTTCTCTTCCTCCGTGAGAGTGTATTTAGGGGTAATGCGGTAAGGGTTCAGCCATGCGTGGATCTCGAGGTCGCGTGCGTGAGCCTCCTCGACCATGATCGCGAGCGGATCGTAGCCGGGATCGACGCCCTGCTTTCCGGATGCGTATACCGACCAGGGGTAATACTTGGACGGATACATCGCGTCGCTGAATGGACGTACATGTACCACTACGGCGTTCATGCCCAGAGCCACGGCGTTATCGAACATTTCGTTGACATAGGTCGTGAACTCGGCGGCGTTCGTGTAATGAGAAACGCCGAAATCATAATAGGCGATCCAGACCGCCCTGAACTCCCTATCGGAAGTATCCTCGGAAGCAGTCTTTTTTGCGGCCGATACCGTAACAGCGGGGGAACCGGAAATCTCGCCCGCAGGTCCCGCGAAAACAGCGAGAGCGCAGATCAGGCAGATAAGCTTTTTAAATTTTGAAACCATATAAATATCACCTTTTGAAAAATTTCACACCATTTTTATTTATATCATAAACACTTGTCAAAGAATAGTCAGATAGTGATTCCTGACGATTATTTATCGCGAAATGAGGCGGACGTCTTAAATGCCCAGAAGCCCGAGCAGTCTTTCGGCTGAGTGCCCGTCGGTGTAGGAATATGAATCGGCGATGAAGGCGTCGGTAGCGGAGACGGCGTCCTGTGAGGCCCGGCAGTCCTGAGCGGCGGAAGCCTTCAAAGCGGCGAGCAGAGCGTCCGGTTCTGTGAACACGGGCCCCGGAACATATCCGCGATAATCTCTGTAAAAGCCGCGGTCGCTGCCTTCAAAGCGGTCGAGATCGTAAGCATAGAACAGCATAGGGCGCCTGAGCAGCGAGTACTCGAAGATGATCGAGGAATAGTCGGTGATCAGGATGTCCGCGGAACCGAGAAGGGTATTAAGGCCCGGATAATAAGACAGATCTATGATCCTGCCGGAAACGGCAGGGTCTTTTTTTGACGCGCTGTCGAGCGCGGTCTTCTCCCTGAGCATCGATGCGACGAAAGGATGAAGACGCAGTCCGAGACAGAAATTATCGGGCAGTTCGTTCAGGAACGAATCCGCGAACGAACGGATGACATCGATCTGCTGCCGTTCATTGCTCTTGTCGTCGCGGAAGGTAGGGGCGTAAAGTACCAGCGTCTTTCCGGCAAGAGAGGGGAAATCTTTTTCAAGTCTGTTCCGCGCTTCCTTCGCGAAACCGGGCTTAAAGAAAGCATCGGTGCGGGGAAGTCCGAGAACGCGGACCTTGCTTTCGGGTACGCCGAAGCACCCGGCGTAGATATCCTTTGTTGCCGGGGAGCTGACGATCAGATGTGTTATATTGCGGCCGCAGCGGGCCTCGAGTTCTTTGAGTTCGCCTTCGTTCACATGCTGGCCGAACTTTTTGACAGTGCCCGTGCCGTGCCAAAGCTGTGTGAGCGTACTGCCCTTGCGGAGTTTCAGGCATGAGAGCGGAAGAAATGTATTGTCGCAAAAAATGAAGCGGCTGCGTGCGAGACGGTATGCCGACCTGAAGATAAAGCCTGCGCCGGAAGCCTCGCTGCGGGTAAGGGCGTCGCACTTAAAGCCGCGCTCTTCAAACAGAGCCTTCATCACGCCGCAGTTGCCCTCGCCGGAACTGTCGTGCGTCATGACGAAATAAGCCCTGTTCCCGTCAACCGGGAGCAAGGAGAAAATCCTGTATAAGAGGCCGTAAAGCCGGTACCCCGCCATTTTCTTTCTGCTTATCCGCACACTGTCTCCTTTGGGCCGGATCCTTACGGAGGGCCGCTTTGGTTATCCCTTTGATTATAGCAGATTTACAGGCCGCCCGCAAAGATATATAATTCTCTTAAATAAGGAGGGAATGATATGAGCGGAAACAAGGACGGAATGAATTACGCACCCAAAGGAAAGCCGGCACCGGTCGTAAAACCCGGAGAATTCTGCATCGCGGCGATAGCGCTCAATCACGGACACATCTACGGTATGTGCAACGGACTGATCGAAGCGGGAGCCACGCTGAAGTGGGTTTACGATGTCGATGAAGAAAGAGTTAAGAGATTTGTCGAGACTTATCCCGGTGTTAAGGTTGCAAAAAGCGAGGAAGAAATCTTTTCGGATCCCGAGGTAAAGCTTGTCTGCGGTGCCGCGATCACGAGCGAACGCTGTGCTCTCGGAATAAGGGCCATGAACGCCGGTAAGGATTACTTTACCGACAAAGCGCCCCTGACCTCGCTCGAGCAGCTCGAGGCAGCAAAAGAGACCGTCGCGAAGACCGGCAGAAAGTACATGGTCTACTACAGCGAGCGCCTTCATGTTGAGTCTGCGGTATTTGCGGGCCAGCTGGTAAAGGAAGGAGCGATCGGACGCCCGATACATGTGGACGGATTCGGACCTCACAGGATCGGCAATCCCGCAGCCAGACCCGACTGGTTTTATGTCAAGGAAAAGTACGGCGGCATCCTCTGCGATATCGGAAGCCACCAGATCGAGCAGTTCCTGTATTATTGCGATGAGGAAGACGCGCGCGTCATGTACAGCGAGGTCGGCAACTACAATCATCCCGAGTATCCCGAGCTCGAAGATTTCGGTGATGCGGTGATCGTCGGAAGCAACGGGACCACACAGCATTTCAGGGTAGACTGGTTCACTCCGGACGGCCTTTCGACATGGGGCGACGGACGTACCTTCATACTCGGTACCGACGGTTATATCGAGATCAGAAAGTATGTAAATGTCGGAATGAACGACGGTACCACAGACCACGTATTTCTCGTGAACAAGGACGGAGAGCAGCATTTTGAAGTGGCCGGGAAGGTTGGATTCCCCTTCTTCGGAGAACTTATCCTCGACTGCATCAACCGTACCGAGAACGCGATGACACAGGCGCACGCCTTTAAAGCGGCGGAGCTCTGCGTAAGGGCCGAACTGCAGGCGATCAAAGTGAAATAACGGAGTGAAGAGATGATAAACGTAGCGATAGTCGGAACCGGAAATATTTCCAATTCGCATATCCAGGGACTGCTCACTTTCCCGGAAAGATGCAGGATAGTGGCTCTCTGCGATATCTACCCGGAGAAAGCCGAGGCGATAAAGGAGAAGTATAAGCTCACGGATGCGCAGGTTTTCAACAATCACAAGGACATGCTCGCGTCCGGGATAAAGATAGATACGGTGCATGTCTGCACGCCGCCTTATGTTCATTCGTCGATAAGCATCGATGCGATGGACAGCGGATGCAATGTACTCGTTGAAAAGCCGATGGCGGCCAGCGTCGAGGAATGCGACAGGATGCTGGAGGCAGAGGCAAGAAACGGAGTGTTGCTCGGCGTGATAGCCCAGAACCGCTTCAGAAACGGAGTATATAAGCTCAAGAAGCTGCTCGACAGCGGCCTGGCAGGCAGGATGCGCTTTGCGCAGGTAGATTCGGCCTGGTGGAGAGCGCATTGCTATTACGATCTCTGGTGGAGAGGTACCTGGGAGAAGGAAGGCGGCGGACCCACGCTCAATCATGCGGTACATCATATCGACATGCTGAACTGGCTGGCCGGCAAGGCGCCCACCACCGTTTTTGCGATGCTTTCAAACGTAATGCATGACAACGCCGAGGTAGAAGACATTTCCGTGGCCTGCGTCAAATATGACGACAACAGCATCGCGGAGATCCTGAGCTCGGTAGTGCACCACGGCGAGGAGCAGGGGATCACGCTCCAGTGCGAGAACGCGAAGATAGCGGTTCCTTTCGATGTGAAGGCTGAGACCGGACAGGCGAACGGATTCCCGAAAGACGGCGGAAATACCGAACTTATCGCGAAGATAACGGATTATTACAATTCTCTTCCCGACCTTAAATACGAGGGCCATACCGGAGAGATCGACGATTATCTGACAGCTCTCGAGAACGGCAGCAGGTCGATGATCACGGGTGAGGACGGCAAGAAGACCGTTGAACTCATCTCGGCGATCTACGCGTCGGGCTTTACCGGACAGGCTTTGAATATGCCGCTCCCGAAGGATTCGGTGTATTACAGAGAGGGCGGTATCGTAAAGTCGGCGCCGCATTTCTATGAGAAGAGCGCGAGTGTCGAGAACTTCGCCGATGAGGCGATCACCGTCGGAAACTATAAATAAGCAGATAAATGATTATCGGAGGCAGACCTGATGTTGAGATATGCGGTTATCGGGGTCGGAAATATGGGAAGCGTCCACGCCGCGAAGCTGTTCGGGGGCGCGGTGGCTAATGCCGTGCTTACTGCGGTTTGCGATATTGAGGAGGAGAAGCTCGCAAGGATGAAGGAGCTTTTTTCCGACAAGGTCGCATACTTCAGTGATTACCATAAGCTGCTCGATTCAAAAGAAGCGGATGCAGTGATCATCGCGACGCCGCATTATCTGCATCCCGTGATCGCGACCGAAGCTTTTGAAAAGGGCTGGCATGTGCTCACGGAAAAGCCGGCCGGCGTCGATGCAGGGAGCGCCGCCGCGATGAACGAAGCCGCGAAAAAGAGCGGCAAGGCCTTCGGGATCATGTTCAACCAGAGAACTAACCCCCTTTTCTCCACCTTAAAATACTATCTGGATCTGGGCGTTCTCGGTGAAATAAAAAGATTTGTCTGGATCATCAGCAACTGGTACAGAACGCAGAGCTATTACGATTCGGACGGCTGGCGCGCCACCTGGAAGGGCGAGGGCGGCGGAGTCCTGATCAATCAGTGCCCGCACAATCTCGATATCTGGCAGTGGATGATGGGTATGCCCGAAACGGTGCATGCGGTGTGCATTCCCGGGCATTTCCACAGGATCGATGTGGAAGACGACGCTACGATCTTTGCGGAATACGGCAATAAGGCGACCGCGGTGTTCATAACCTCTACCGGAGAATATCCGGGCACGAACAGGATAGAGATTTCCGGCACCATGGGAAAGGCCGTCGCGGAGAACGGACAGCTGAAGCTCTGGCTCTTAAAGCGTGACGAGCGTGTCATCCGGGATGAGAATCCCGAGGCGATGCCCAAGGAGCCTGTATGTGAAATATGCATTCCCTTCGAGGAGAAGGGAGACGGCCATATAAATATCCTCCAGAACTTTACGGACCATATCCTTTCCGGAAAGGAGCTTATCGCGCCCGGCGAAGAAGGCATAAAGAGCCTTACGATAAGCAACGCGGCATATCTTTCTTCATGGAAGAACCGTACGGTCGGCATCCCGTTCGACAATTCGGAATTCCTTGAGGAACTCGCGAAGCAGCATGATACGCGCCGCGAAAAGAAGGCAAATAAAGAAGCGGATCCCGTCTCGGAGTATTCCGACAGATGGAGAGTGAACTGGTAATTATCCGGATAATAAAAAAGCCATGGGACAGCCCCATGGCTTTGATTTATTTAACGCTCTATCCTGATATTCGTTATCGCGCACTGGTCGCCTGTGAGTGAGACGTAGAGCTCCTTGGGCGGATCGTAGATCGTGGTCACGTTTCTCAGATCGAGGCCGAGGTTTGATGTCATGGTGGTGACCTTATTGTCCTGTACACGGAAGGTGACGGTGCAGTCGAAGCCCTGCTTGCCGATCTCCTTCCATTTGTCCCAGCCTTCGAAATCGGAGTCGATATTGACATACAGCTTGTTGTCCGCAACGCCTTTGGATTCCCAGTTCTCGCCGTCAAGCCTGATAAGTGCGTATTCCTTCAGGTGCTTGCCTTCCGGACGCTTATCGGGCGAATAGAACAGTACGATATATGCGCAATGCCATATGAGGCGCGCTGTCGGAAGACTCATCGCATGGAAGGAGATCTTCATGCCGTCGGTGAGCGGTATTCCTTCGGTGGATGCGGTCCTGTAGCTGTCCACCTGAACATTCGGGATATCACCTGCGGGAACATTGATATAGCTGATCTCTTCGGCGATCCTCGGTATATAATCCACGGGAACCGGTACGTTATCCTTGTAGATGTCGATGTCATATAGGCTGCAGTTCTCGCCCGTCAGACCGAGATAAACGTATCTGGTGCTGTCCTCGAGAGCGACGATAAAGCGGAAGGTGTCCGTACCGTTATCGAGGACGATCAAAGCATGGTCCTTGCGCTTGACGGCTTCTATCGTGCAGATGCAGTCGTCGGAGCGCGAAGCGGAACGGCTCGCGCGGCTGTGCAGACCTTCCTCGACCGCAACCTTTCTGGCGGTCTTGCATTCGTAAGTCCCGTCGAAATGCAGTACCGCATGCTCGTAATAGAACAATTCTTTTCTATCCGCTTCATTATCGTGATAGCGACCGTCGGATGAGTCAAAAAGGACCAGCGTCGGAAGTGTACCGGTGTTTTTGCCGGTGGGACGGTATCTGAAGCGGACATGCTTTACTTCGGGAGAAAGCAGTATTCCCGAAGAAACCTCGTCTCTATATTCATCACAGACCAGATCGTTCTTTCCCGAAAGCTCTGTCTGTTCTCTCTGTTCTTTCATCAGATATTCCGTATCCAGATCGATCAGGTGCTGCATGATCTTTGCATATTCGGGATCGAACTGGGTTCCGGAGCCTTTAACGATCTCTTCGCGCACCGCCTGCTGGGGGATAGAAGCCCTGTAGCTTCGCTTCGAGGTCATTGCGTCGTAAGCGTCCGCGACGGAAATGATCCTCGCGATCGTCGGGATGTCCTCGCCCTTCAGCTTTGAAGGATAGCCCTTGCCGTCGTAGCGCTCATGGTGATAAAGCGCGCCGATGCTGAGCTTCGGATATTCCTTGATGCCGTGCAGGATCCGGCTTCCGAGAACCGGATGCTGTTTTACGATCTCATATTCCTCGGGCGTGAGCTTGCCCACTTTATTGATGATGTGTTCGGGAATACCGATCTTGCCTACGTCGTGGAGCAGCGCGCAGTAATAAACCTCATCGCATTCGGCGGGAGTCATTCCGCTGAGCTCCGCTATCTTCTTCGAGTATTCGGCAACTCGCGAAGAATGTCCGTGTGTGTACTTGTCCTTCGCGTCGATCGCGTTTACAAGGGATGTCGCTGTCTGCGCGAACAGACGCTGCAGGTTCTTGAATTCTTCTTCCTTGCGGTTCAGATTGTTCTGGAAGGAGATGAGTATGAAAAGGATGGCACCTACAATATACAGTGCCGCTATCGTGTCGAAGAAATTGCCGCCGCGTGAATACTCTTCTATGAGCTCGGGCTTCATGTAGCCGACGATCCAGCAGCCGGTGAGCACGACCATATTTACGGCGAGCATGATGTACTTCAGTTTCCCGTCAAGGATCATCGTGATGTAGATGGTGCCCAGAAGAAGCCAGATTGGAGTGCCTCCGATCGCGCCGCCGTTGGTGAAGAACATGGCGGGCAGGAAGACGAATACCAGAATGATCGTGATCACGATCTTTGCGCGCGCGATATGCTTGCTCCTGATCTCGTACCATACGTACAGTGAAAAGAACAGGGCGCCAATGAGCGTCGCGATCGTCGCGGACAACGGTTCGCGCATGATGAGTCCGCAGGGAATGGCCGCGAACAGCGCGAACAGGACCGTGATCGAGAACACGACGAATGAACGGTCTTTGATGTTGACGGACGGATCGTAGATATAATCTCTGAAGCGGTCTATCGCGTCATTCGGTCTCTTAAACATTTATGTCACCTCGGATGATATTAATCTCTCTTGCGCCCCGATTCACGAAGCTCCTTTTCAAAGGCTTCGGGGTTTTTGAGGTAATAGTCCTGATGATACTCTTCGGCTTCGTAGAAGCTCTTGAATGGTTCGAGGGCAATGTGCACTTCCTTGCCGGATCCGGCTGAAAGCGCCTCGATGCGTTTCTGTGCGAGAATTCTTTCTTCCTCGCAGGTATAATATACCGCGAGCGTATAGGAAAAGCCCTTGTCGATGAACTGGCCCTCGCCGTCGAACGGATCGACATTGGCAAGAAAGATATCGAGCAGGAAATCGTAGGATACCTTTCCGGGGTCGTATTCCAGCATAATGGTCTCGCGGTGGCCTGTCTTCTGCGCCTTTACATCCTCGTAAGTCGGGTTCGGCTCATCGCCGCCGGAGTAGCCGCAGACCACTTTGTCCACTCCGTACATTTTGTAGATCGGCGTGACGCACCAGAAGCATCCGCCGGCGAAATATGCTTTCATTTTTTCTCTCCGATCGAATTGATATATCTTATACTTCGTAATCCATGCAGGTCCTGCTCGCGGTGAAAGGCCTTACTTTTGTGTTCGCGACTTCAACGTGCGCGGGATGTACCGAGTAGCCTTTGAGCGAGGCCTCGTCCTCAAAGCATGAATCGAGCATAACGTCGCAGTTTGAGCTGGCGAGCGGATCTGTATTGACCTTGATGTCGATGAGCCCGGGGATCTGTCCTTTCAGCCCTTCGAGCCCGCTTTTGATGCCGGCTTTTACGGCTGCGCCGTTCTCGCCCCTGTATTCTTCCTTCAGTGTCCAAAGTATAACATGCTTAACCATGATGAGCTCCCTTCTATATCTTGTTACTGTTCAAAGCAGTCCAAACATATTCATAAGTCTTTCTTTCATCATAGCAGAAAAATCCTGAGAAATGAAGTATAATAAGTTTGAAGAGAGGTTTGCTTATGGGAAGGTGTAATGTATGCTTCCGTCACTGTGAGATAGGCGACGGAAAAGTCGGTTTCTGCGGGGCCAGGACCTGCGAGGACGGGACGGTAAAAGCCCTGAATTACGGCAGGGTTTCGTCGATCGCGCTCGATCCTGTGGAGAAAAAGCCGCTGGCGCGTTTTTGCCCGGGAAGCTATGTTCTATCGGTCGGTAGCTTCGGCTGCAATCTGCGCTGCCCGTTCTGCCAGAACAATGAGATATCATGGTCGGACGAGGCTTTTGAATAAATGAGCTGCGCCGGGACCGTGACGCCCGAAGAACTCGCCGGAATGGCGGAAAAGTGCGTGAGAAAAGGCAATATCGGAGTGGCGTTCACGTACAATGAGCCGCTGGTCGGATACGAATTCGTGCGCGATACCGCGAAGCTCGTGCACGAAAAGGGGCTGAAGAATGTGCTCGTGACCAACGGAACGGCCGAGACAGGGATACTCGAAGAGATATTGCCGTATATCGACGCGATGAACATTGACCTCAAGGGTTTTACCGACCGGTATTACGAGAAAGTGCTGGGCGGCAGCAGGCGGATGGTCATGGATTTTATCGAACGTGCCGTGAAGGGCTGCCATGTGGAGCTCACGACGCTGATCGTTCCCGGGGAGAATGATTCTGAAGACGAGATCCGCGGGATGAGCCGCTGGATCGCGGGACTTACGGACGCGGAAGGCCGGGTTATCGGCAAAACGATCCCGCTGCATATCTCGAGATTCTTCCCGAGATTCCATATGACAGACAGGGACGCAACGGAGGTAAGGAAGGTTTACCGGCTCGCGGAGGTCGCGAGGGAGAATCTGGAATACGTTTATACGGGGAACTGCTGAGGGAAGAGAAAGG
>CAMZAI010000055.1 GCA_947304065.1 uncultured Clostridia bacterium
AGCGCGGACCCGTTACCGGGCCGCCGGTGGTCTCTTACACCGCCATTCCACCCTTTCCACGCAGAGTTGCGTGTACGCAACTCTGCGTGGTGGTCTTTTTTCTGTTGCACTTTCCTTGGGGTCACCCCCACCGGACGTTATCCGGCACCCTGCCCTGTGAAGCCCGGACTTTCCTCACGGCCCGTCAACACGGACCGCGCGATCGTCTCGCACAGCAAATAATCATTATTCACACGACAATCTGTTTTGTCAATGTTTTTTATACGGGGAATACGCTTCCGCCGATAAACTCTCTTACGATCGAGTTATGAGGGATGCTCTCGCTCGAGATGCCCTGGAAGTAATCAAGGAACTTGAGCAGTCTGTTCGCCTCAACAGACTCGGGGCTGTCCTCGGGGATACCGAAGAGCAGCGGCTCCGCGAACTGCTTTAATACGGCCAGCTCGTAAACAAGAGCCGAATTGAACATGTAATCCGCGCCTTCCTGGAACGGGAAGATGTTCTCTTCCTCACCGCGTCTTACCGAAGGCCACATAGCGATGGTCCTCTGCGCGGAGGTTCCTCTGGTGCGCGCGTCGCGTACCATACGTCTGATCAGACGTCCGTCGGTCGTAGGCATACGGTTGTGCTCGTCGATGTTCAGCTGCGTAAGGGCGCTGATATATACCTTGAACTTACTCTCCTTCGGGAGGGTATAGCTGAGCTTGTCGTTCAGGCCGTGGATACCTTCGAGAACCAGGATGTCGTCTGCGCCGAGCTTTAAGGTATTGCCCTTATACTCGCGCTTGCCGGTCTTGAAGTTGAAGGTTCTCATCGAAACCTCTTCGCCGGCAAGGAGTCTTGTCATGTCCTCGTTGAAGCCCTCAACGTCGATCGCCTCAAGGCACTCGAAATTGTAATTTCCGTTCTCGTCCTTGGGAGTATCCTCACGGTTAACGAAGTAATTGTCGAGCTCGATCGGATGAGGCTTGTAGCCGAGCGTACGAAGCTGGATCGAAAGTCTGTGTGAGAACGTGGTCTTGCCCGAAGACGAAGGACCTGCGATCATTACGAACTTTACGCCGCCGCGCTCTTTGATCTTCTCTGCGATCTCGCCGATCTTCTTCTCCTGGAACGCCTCCTGGACAAGGATCATATCGCTGATATTGCCTGTCGTTACCGCCTCGTTCAGGTCGCCGACGGTCGCAATGCCGATGCTCTCGCCCCACTTGTTCGCTTCATGCTGCGTCTCGAAAAGTCTCGGTCTGTCAACATAAGGCTTAACTTCTGCGGGCGCCGACTTATCGGGCAGCAGGAGCAGGAAGCCTTCGGAATAGCACTTAAGGTCGAAATACTTAAGGACGCCGGTGCTGTAAGGCATGTAGCCGTAAAAATAATCGTAGTAGCCGTCAAGGTTGTAGATATTCGTATTCGATACTCTTCTGAATCGGAAGAGCTTCTCCTTGTCGTCCATGCCCGCTTCACCGAACAGCTTGCGCGCATCTCTGGTCTTTACGGATGTCTTCTCGAAAGGAATGTCGAGGGAAACGAGCCTGAGCATCTCCTTCTTAACGTCGGCAAGATACTCCTCAGTCAGTGTAAAGTCGGCGTAGATCGAGCAGTAGAGCGCGTTGCCGAGTGTGTGATCGACGGTGATCTTGCGGATCTGGCCGGCGTCGAAAACTCTGGTGAAAGCACGAAGCATCAAAAGGATCATGCCTCTGGTATAGGTCGACATTCCGGGAACCTCGCCGGTCGTCACGAAGCTTAAGCAGCAGTCGTGATCGGCCTTGCGTCTGAGCTCCGCGAGCTTGCCGTCAACATTGGCCAGAATGATATCAGCGGGATAGTCCTTCGCGAACTCCTTCGCGATCTCGCCGTAAGGCGTACCGTAGGCGTATTCCAACGTGTTCCCGTTGATCGTAATTTTAATATTGTCCATACATTATAATCCTCCTCGGATATTTTATTTAACTGCGGGCAGCGCTTACCCGGAAGTAAACCCGTATGGCTTTATTTCACGCCGCACCTTCTGCGCGCCTCGCAGATAATTTCAAGAAATCTCTCAACCTCGGCCTTGCGGCTTACGGCCTCGTCGGTACCGCCCTTCGCTATCTGGTCCAGACGGTAGACCGTCTTGCGGTATTCGACCTCGAGAAACTTTATGAGGACGGGATGCTTCCTCTCAATGAGAATGGGCCCGAAGCATATTTCGACCGGATCGTGCTTTTTCTGAAGCTCTTCCTCGGCCTTGTACCCGAAAATGGCACGTGCTCTGATGCAGGGATAAAACTTGTTGTCCTCTTCGCAGATATCCTCGTTTAATATCTCAAAGCCGTTGTCAAAAAGCCATTTGCGGACATTATAATAATGCGACTGCGGCTGAAGGACAAGGTACGGATACGGCTGCTGTTTCGTGACCATATTTGTCTTGCTGTCCTTCTCCAGAATGTCTCTGATCATGTCGCCGCCCATACCGGCAATAACGATCGTATCGGCCTCGCCCGGCAGGAGCTTGTCCAGACCGTAGCCGAGCCTGAGCTCGGTCCTGTCCTTCTGCTCATACAGTTCCAGATTCTCTTCCGCTTTCCGGAGCGGACCGAGGCGTACATCCATTCCTATGCAGCGCTCGGCCATGCCGTTCTCGAGCAGCCATATGCAGGTGTGCGCGTGATCGCAGCCCACATCGGCGACCGTCTTCGAATGCTCTGCCATCAGCGCCGACATCATCAGTCTGTCAGATAATTTTATACGCATATTTTTTAGAAATATATATCCCCCGCCCGGCCCCCTCTGTAAAAGGGCGGGCAGAGGATATATGTTTAATTTTGATTAACGATCACTCAAGGAAATCCTTCAGCTTCTTGCTGCGCGAAGGATGGCGGAGCTTTCTGAGAGCCTTGGCTTCGATCTGACGGATACGCTCACGGGTGACGTTGAATTCCTTGCCCACCTCTTCAAGTGTACGTGTCCTGCCGTCATCGAGGCCGAAACGGAGGCGGAGCACCTTCTGCTCACGCTCTGTAAGGGTCTCAAGCACCTTAAGCAGTTCCTCTCGCAGGATGGTGGCCGAAGCTGCCTCTGCGGGTACCGGAACCTTGTCGTCCATAATGAAGTCGCCGAGATGGCTGTCTTCCTCTTCGCCGATGGGCGTCTCGAGGGAAACGGGCTCCTGGCTGATCTTCTGGATCTCTGCCACGCGCTCTACGGGCAGCTTCATCTCTTTTGCGACCTCCTCGGGGGTAGGTTCGCGTCCGAGTTCCTGAAGCAGCTGTCTCTGAACGCGCATGAGCTTATTGATCGTCTCAACCATGTGAACCGGGATACGGATCGTTCTGGCCTGATCGGCGATAGCACGCGTGATAGCCTGGCGGATCCACCATGTCGCATAGGTCGAGAACTTATAACCCTTGCGGTAATCGAATTTTTCGACTGCCTTGATAAGTCCCAGATTACCTTCCTGGATCAGGTCGAGGAACTGCATTCCGCGGCCCACATAGCGCTTCGCGATACTTACGACAAGTCTTAAGTTGGCTTCCGCAAGTCTCTTCTTCGCGCTGTCACCCTCGTCCAGGATACCGTGGTTTTGTTCCTGAATCTCCCTGGCCTGTGCAAGAAGCTTTGTCCTCTCGGCCGGAGCCGCCTTCTCTGCTTTCTTGCGGAGGCTGTCTATTTCGTCACGGATCTTGCAGCCCTCTTCCATCGTTCTGGCGAGGTCGATCTCTTCTTCTGCGGAAAGCAGCGGAACCTTACCGATTTCTTTCAGATACATCCTGACGGGATCCTCCAAAGATACTCCGTCCGGTATCGAAAGGTCGATGTTCGCAATGTCGATCTCCTCTTCGCTGTCCTCGGGAAGGTCGTCGATGTCGTCGACATCAAGGATATCGTCAACATCGTTCTCGGGCTGGGCGCGTAAGACATCCACGCCGTTGTTCTCGAGATATTCGTAGATATGCTCGATCCTTTCGGGCTCAAGCTCGAGGTCCGGGAAGAAATCGTTGACCTCCTGATACTCAAGAACATTTTTCTTTTTCTTCGCAAATTCGAGAAGCTCTTTCAGCTTCTCCTGGAATAACTGTTTGCTGTTGTTGTCTTCCATCACTACTCCTACATTTTAGACTTAAGTCTGCTGCGGAGCGCTTCCAAATCATTTTTGCGGTGCATGAGCTCCTGCCAGAGCCTCGCGTCATCCGCCTCCAAAGCGCGCTGCATACGCAGCTCGAGACTGTCGTCAAGTACGCGGACCACCAGATCCGCAAAAGCTTTCTTTTTCTCGTCCTCTCCTATCCTGTCCTCATACAGCGCGGAATTAAGTATCCCCGCAACCTCTTCCTGGTCCCTGACCTCTTCAAATCTGCAAACTATATTTGCGTGTACCGGTCTTCCGTTATTCGCGTATGAAGCAAATACGAGTGAAACGAGTTTATTACAAAGGGGATCGGAAAAATCCTCCTCGGTAATCAGATCCTTTACCGACTCATAAAGGTCGGCGTTGTTCGCGAGCATCGACAGAAGAAGCTGTTCGGACCGAACTGCCGAATCCTTCTCTCCCGCCATGCGCCTGCGTTCTTCCTTGGCGCGTTCCTGCGTCTCTTCGGCCACCCGCTCGTTGTACAGCAGGCGTCCGTATTCGTTGACCTGGCGTCTCAGGGCGTTGACATCGATGTTGTAATCCCTGGCCGCCGCCTCTATATAATTGTTCCGCTCCAGCTCATCCTCGATCTTCGCGAGCTTCTTCGCGAGCTCATGATCGAACTTTGTCTTCTGGGCGGGATCCGCTCCGTCTATCTTGTTCCTGAGTGACTTCGCCTCGAAATCAAAGGCTGTCACCGCTTCTTCTATCCTCTTGCGGTATTCGTCCGCGCCGAGGTTCTTGATGAATTCATCGGGGTCCTTATAGGGTGTCATGTCCACGACCTTCGTCACGATGCCCGCTTCCTTCAGTATCGGTATCGCGCGCAGTATCGCGTTCCTTCCGGCCTCGTCCTGGTCATAGGTCAGGACCACTTCGCTAACGTAAGCCGATATCAGCTTCGCCTGCTGCGGCGTGAGCGCGGTGCCCATAGAACCGACAGCGTTGTCAAAACCGGCCTGGTGCAGCGCGATCGTGTCCATATAACCCTCGCACAGGAGCATGTACTTCTCGTGCGAATGTCTGGCCAGATGCATGCCGTACAGGTTTTTGCCCTTTATGAATATCCTGGTTTCGGGAGAATTCAGATATTTCGGCGCCTTCTCCGAAGGAACCATGAGTCGTCCGCCGAATGCGATAACCTTTCCGTTCTTGTCCATATACGGAAAAATGACGCGGTCCCAGAATTTGTCGGATATACCGCGTTCGCTGAAGGTGAATATGCCGCTCTCGTGAAGTACCCTGTCGGAAAAGCCCTGCTGCTTAAGATACTCGTAGAGCCTGCCCGAGCCGTGTCCCGCGTAGCCGAGTCCGAACTTCTTCATCGTCTCGTCCGAAAGCGCGCGTCCGCGAAGATACTCGTAAGCCTTCCGTCCCGCATCGCTCCTCAGCTGCCTGAAATAAAAGCCCGCTGCTGCTTTATTGACCTCGAAGAGCCGCTCCTTCATGTCACGGTTTTCTTTCTCCTCTTCGGTCAGCTCCTGCTCCGGAAGCGCTATGCCTGCCCGATCTGCAAGCTCCTTCACGGCTTCGACGAAGTTCAGATTATCATATTCCATCAGAAAAGTAAACACATTTCCTGCTTTACCGCAGCCGAAACACTTGTATATCTGCAGGTTTTTGTTTACCGAGAACGAGCCGGTCTTCTCATTGTGGAAAGGGCAGAGTCCGACATAGTTCGAACCGCGGCGCGTCAGCTTCACATAAGTGCCTACCACGTCGACGATATCGTTCGCCTCGCGAACCCTCTCGATCACGTCATCCCCGTAAAACATGCAGTCTCCCTTTTATCGAAGTAACTATTCACAGCTGTCCAAAAGCACTCATAAACCGTCCGGCTTCGCCGTCCGTCGCTGCTTCGCAGCTTTCGTTTATTCGTGCCCTTTGTCCAGCCTTTACTGTTAGTACACATCCCAGTTCGATGGTATCAGTATCTCGTGGAACTTGGCTACCGCGAATCTGTCGGTCATGCCCGCGATGTAATCGCAGACCGCCTTCTCGGTTCTGAGCTGCCTCAGCTCGTTGTCCGAGTAAAGATGTATCTCATTATAGCATTTTCCGTCGCCGTTTTCTATCTGATTTATGAATTCCTGAGGTAAATTTTCGGCGTGGGTAACGTAGTAGCCGAACATCTCCTTGATAAGCTGCTCCGCCTTCTTCTCCTGCCCCTTCGCAACGGGATTCGTGTATACGTTCTTGAACATATACTCGCGAAGTCCGGTCATCGCTGCACCGACCTGCTCGGTCATCAGGATGTCAGGCTGATCGTAGCTCGACGTAACTATGTCGTGGATGATCGTATTCAGCCTCTTGCTCGGGGTATGTCCGAGAACTTCGGTATATTCCTCCGGAATGTCTTCTTCGTTGATAATGTGGCCCCTGATCGCGTCGTCGATATCATGGTTAATGTAAGCGATCTTATCGGCAAGTCTTACGACCTTGCCCTCAAGAGTGGAAGGCCTGCCCTCGGTCTGATGGTTCAGGATCCCGTCGCGGACCTCGCGCGTGAGGTTCATGTGCTTGCCGTTCTTCTTAACTTCCAGGAGCTCCACGATGCGGATGCTCTGCTCATGATGGGCAAAGCCGCAGGTCGAGATATCGTTCAATGCACGCTCGCCGGCATGCCCGAACGGGGTATGTCCGAGATCGTGTCCGAGAGCAATGGCTTCGGTCAGGTCCTCGTTAAGACGCAGCGCCTTCGAGATGGTCCTTGCGATCTGCGCGACCTCAAGGGTATGCGTCATGCGGTTCCTGTAATGGTCTCCCATGGGCGCAAGGAATACCTGGGTCTTGCCGTTCAGACGTCTGAACGCCTTTGAATGTATGATCCTGTCGCGGTCGCGCTGGTACTCGGTCCTGATGTCACAGGGCGTCTCGTACTCGTCCCTTCCCGCCGAACAGTCGCTGAAGGACGCATACCTGCTCAGATTCTGATGTTCTCTCGCTTCCTGCTCTTTTCTGATAGAATCCACTTTCAAACCTCCGATTAGTTCACTGCTGTGGTCTCCTTCGGCTTCGAGAAATCGCAGCCGCAGAAGTTCTGACGATAAAGACCGTACTCCTTTGAAAGTTCTATGGAACGCTTGTAACCCTCGTTCTTTTTAAAATCTGTCGGCAGATACGCCGCTCCCTTCGGGACAAATATGCCGAATTCCGTCTCCGAAGAGTTCTGTGAACCCAATGCCAGCCCGATCTCATTGATCACCGGCGCGGGTTTCAGCGGACTCAGCGTAAGCGTGGTGGCAAAATAGTCAAAGCCCAGTTCCTTTGCTTTAAGCGCCGTCTCCTTAAGCCGCAGCGTATAGCATTTTACGCATCGCGGTCCTTTTTCGGGTGCTGCCTCGAGTCCTTTTGCCATTTCGAGGAACTCTTCCGGCTCCCAACGGCCCTCGATCAGGTCCACGGGATGCTCGAACGGCATCTCGCCTATCAGGCGTTTCTGCTCGCTCAGTCTGTATTCATATTCGCTTTTTGAAGTAATGTTCGGGTTGAAATAAAAGACCGTCACCCGGCAGAAGCGTGTCAGAACCTCAAGACATGTACTGCTGCACGGCGCACAACAGCTGTGAAGCAGCACAGAGGGCGTCAGGCCCGCTCCCCTCCAGACCTCAGCTCTTTTTTCGAGTAATTTATGATAATTAACAATATCGGGCATAATAGATGAATTAAAGGGCCGGGATTCCCCGGCCCTTACAGTCGTTCAGATCAGATCACTGAATGAGCTCAAGCTTACGGAGAACATTCTCGAACTTCTCCTCATCGATGGGCTTTCCGGCATAGGCTACGCAGCCCAGTTCGAAAGCCTTTGTAACGTTGCGGCCCTCGTTCAGCGCGGTGGTCATGATGATCTTTGCGCGCTTGTCGTCCGGGATTCCCTTTTCCTTCTCAATATCACGGATAGCCTTAAGAGTCTGATAGCCGTCCAGTGCGGGCATCATAATATCAAGACATACGAGATCGTAGCCGTCACCGCCCTCGAGCGCCATAAGAAAAGCATCAACGGCCTCAAGTCCGTCGACAGTTATATCGCACTCGCCGTATTTGGACAGAAAACGAAGCATGAATTTTCTGCTCGCGAAATCATCCTCAGCTATAAGTATCTTCATAGTTTTCAGTTCCTCCTAAATATCCTGTCAGGCCCCAAAAGCACATCGGGGCACAGTTACACCTATAGACGTATTATACAGGCGTTATGGAGCTTTGTCAACAAAACTTCGGTGTTTTAACGAATTATTTATACAATATCACTTTTCGTGAGCTCGGCTTCAGTTTATCGTTTCAGCGCCGCGGAGCAGCCTGTCTCAATCCAGGTGGAACAGGGGCTTAAGGTCGATGGCTACGGGTGAATTGTCGGGATTCGTCTCCATGATATCCGCCATGAAATCCCACCATTTGCGGTTGATCGCGGTGTCCGCGCTCTCGCTCCAGAGCTTCTCGTCTGTTATCTCAATGTATCCGAACAGAGTGAGCGTCTCCTTGTCCAGAAAGATCGTGTAATTGCTTCCGCCGTGCTCGTGGATCATGTCCTTCATCTCGGGCCACAGCTCGTTATGTCTCTTCTCGTACTCGGCCTCCATGCCGGGGTACAGCTTCATCTTGAATCCTTTGATCATCTCTGCCTGCCTTCCTTTCACTCGGAAATTATCTTTGTCTCAAACGGCTTCAGCGTAAATACGTTCACGCCGTTCGCAGTTGCCACTTTTGCTGTCTTTTCCTCTTCGGAATTGTTGATGAGAACGAGTCTTTTGCTTCCCGGATAATAAGCGCATTCGGTATCGGCGTCGTCGGTCAGGTACTTTTCGTCTTCCAGCCCCTTCGCGTAGAGCAGGAGGTTCAGCAGCATTCTCGTATTGGCGTTGTTCTTCTCGAAGCCTGCCATGTAAATGCCCTTGCCCCTGCCGAAATCATGCATGGTGAGTGTCGGGATCCCGTCAGCCTCCGCGAGCACCTTCGCGCGTCCGTCGGTCAGATACAGACCTGCCTTCGCGGGGATCGACGAGCCCTGTACGAATACATGCTCCGCCGCTTCGGTATCAACGTCGAACGCCCATCTTCCGTGGCATACGCGTGCGCCGTCGTCAAGGTCGATGCCGAGCACCTGTGCCATCGCGAAGCCTGTCATTCCGCCTGCGACTGCCGAAGGCTCCCCGACTCCGAGGAAGATTCCTCCGTCATATACCCACTTCTGCAGCTTTGCAACCAGCTCCGCATCCTTCCACGCGTCTCCGCCGCTCCATGCATCTCCGGCCCTGCCTGCGTTGATCACGATATCGGTTCCGTCCAGTGCGCCGTTCTTTGCCTCTTCGAAGCTCACGAAGCGCACGTCCACGGGAAGTCCCGAAAGAGCCTCGTTGATATGGATCAGCGTATGCATATATGTCTCATGGAAATGTCCCGAAAGCGTCCAGCTCCTTAATTTTCCCCAGCTGTGCAGTACGGCGATCTTTACCGGAAGCGTATATACTCCGCCGTCCTCATGCATCGCCTTGATCTCGCGGAATTCGTCCATAATGTCCGCGATCGTCTCGACAAAGTCCGGATAGCCCTCGGTCAGATGCAGATATCCGCCGAGTCCGAGTCTGTCGACCGGCTGGCGAAGCAGCGCGCGT
This sequence comes from uncultured Clostridia bacterium, assembly GCA_947304065.1. GTDB lineage: Bacteria > Bacillota > Clostridia > Lachnospirales > Lachnospiraceae > RUG11977. The sequence goes on from CAMZAI010000055.1 coordinate 9,724, forward strand.
CTTACGTTGATCCAGTACTTCTTCGCGTCGAGCGCGGGATCTCCCCCGGGCGAGAATGTGGGCGCTCCGCCGAGTCCCACGGGGAACAGGTACGGATGGAGTCTCAGCTCATGCGTGGCAACCTTCGCGCCCGCGCAGAGTCTTACCTCGAAGCCCGAGAATACGCATTTGATCAGTCCGTCAAAGCCGAAGCTCTCGAACAGGTCGCTGTAGGGCTCCACTCCGATCCAGCTGTCGTCATAGAATACATAAGCCTTTTTGCCGTATTTATGCGCGATCGCCACGAGCTCTTTGCCGTAATCCGCAACGAATTCATTGGTAAAGCGCATGTAATCGAGCTGCCTCTTTGTGGGCGGCATATGAGTCACATGGAGCTTGCCCTTGTTGATGAAATCCTCTGAGGTGAGTGCGTAACCGTATTTCTTCTCAAAATCGTCCAGCGCCTCGGGGCTTACGGTGAAATCGTACGAACCCCAGTCGGAGAAGCGGTTCCTGTTGCGCAGGTCGCTGCCCCAGATCCATACAAAGTTATAGAACATCGAGGTAAATCTGACCACGGTCGTATCGGGATGCGCCTCGCACCAGTCCGTGAACCATTTTGTCATGTATTCGCGGCACTCGGGAGTGCGCGGATCGATCGGCATCAGATGCTCCTTGTTCCAGTTATTTGTCACATGGTTGTACATGGAGATCTCTTCCCAGATGCGGTAAGCCAGGAAATTTACCGTATAGGTGTGGAAAGGCACTGTTTCCCGTATGATCACATTGCCGTTTGAAGGATCGTATGCCCAGTTCGCGCGCGGGATCTCGGCGTCCGCTGTGCGGTCGAATACCTGCCAGTACTTGAGCGAAGCCTCGGAATCATTGATCCTGAACTGCTCCTCAAAGAAACCGTCAATGATATGTACCGTAAGCGTATTTTTGTCCGCCACGACAGGGTCGGACATCAGGAAGCTCTGCTGGAGCTTGTCGGGATGCTTCTTCGCCCATTCGTTGTGATCGCGGATAATGCATATCGTCGAGTAAATGCCGTAACCCGCCTTTGTGATCTCATCCGAAAGAACGGTTCCGTCGCTGTCCCTTATCACATCGGCTCCCCATTTTTTCGCGAGCTTCAGTGTCAGCTCCTCATAGCCTGCCTCTCCCGGCAGAGTAAATGAACCGGTTGTTTCACGCATTTCTTTATCTCCTGTCCTGTTTATTTCTTTCTCAGATCGAAACCTGTCCGCATATATACGCGGCCTGACCTCTCTTAACGGCCTCGTCCTGCGCAAGTCCGCAGGTGTCTAAGCTCTCTATGACCTTACCCGCAGGTCTGCGGCTTAAGTATCCGAGCCTTAATATTTCCAAAAATTCGGCGAGCGTCACGTGCCTGTCCGGGTAAATGCGCTTTTCCGGATCGTTCAGCATCGAAGCCGGAATGATGCCGTTCTGCCATGCGCACTGTATGCTTCCCGCGTAGACCTCGTGCCCCACCACATCGACAAACATATCGTTGTAAACGTTCGTAGGGAAGAATTTCACCGTCGCGATGACCATCTCAAAAGCCTCCGCGCGTGTGAGCACATCGTCGGGGCGGTCGATGTTTACCGTTCTTTCCGCACCGGAACCTGCTTTCGCGGAGTTATCATCTTCCGCCTCATTGCCCTGAGGTGCAGGAAGCTTAAGCACCGGAGGCTCCGTGGGCGGCGTCCAGTCGGACTTATGATCCTCCGGCCTGCCTTCCGTTACGCCTGCCGGAACGCCCGGCACCAGTCCGAGCTCATACATCCGCGAAGCCACAAAGCCTGCGTACATGTACGCTCCGTAATCGTTCGTGTGGGTGTAATCCGAAGGGAAGTACCATCTCCTCGCGGTCTCGCGCCCGTTCTTCACGATAAAGTCCATGCTGTACGCATGAAGATCGATGTAAGGGATATTTTCTTTTTCCGCGATGGTCCTGCAGGCATCCGCATATTCTTCGAGCAGATCGTTGTAGGTGCCGTCGCCCTTCCATGTGTTGCGCGCCAGGGGCGATACGATCACCGGAACCGCGCCGCGGCTTCTGATCTCGTCGATATACCGCTTCAGATTCGCGGTATAGCCCTCAAAAGCCTTCAGGTGATCGAGCTTCTGATCGTTATGCGCGAACTGGAAAAGGCAGAGGTCGCCTTTTTTTATCCTGTCAAAAAGTATCGCGTAATGTCCTTCGCTGCGCATGCTCTCGGTCGTAAGACCGGAGTGCGCGTGGTTCGATACCGCCATCCTTCGCCCGAGGAAGTACTGAAGCATCTGTCCCCAGCCGCTGTATGAAAGCGCGGGATCGTAAGGATATGCCGCAGGCTGGTCGGTCACGGTCGAATCTCCCGCGATATATACCGTGGGGCCGTCAAATCCCGTGACTTCAACGCCTGTAAGCGTCATCCCCCTGCCGGCTAAGGCAAGGTCGAGCGCCGTATCCTCCATCGGCTCGCTGTAGGTTCTCGGAATGATCGGCGAAACATTTACCGCGAATTCCGCCGTATAACTCTCGCCTGCCTTAAAAGACCGCTTCATGACCATGCGGCGTCTTCCCGCGAACAGGAAGCCTTCGGTGTCGCGGTCGGACGTCATTTCGGCTCTTACGAGGAAATTGCCCTCTTTTCCGAGATCGGCCTTTGCAAGCAGAGGTACGAGTCCGTCTCCGTCGTATTCGCTTCCAGCGCCTTCCGGTGTCACTTCGGGCTTTAAGAGCTTTACCGACCGGAGCTCATCGTGAGGCACAAAGCCGCTGTTCAGCTCGGGTATCCCAAGCCTCGGTTCCCGTTCGACCGCATCTTCGGTCAGGAATCTGAGATCGCGAATGTCCATTAAAGCGCACCGTCGTTTCTGTGATTCTCTGTATCGAGCAGCCCCGCGAAGAATGCGAGCGCCATGCCCTGGCCCCAGCCCTGGATCCACTTTTTGCTGATGCCCATGTATCCGGCGCGGTCCTTCATTACCGCAGTTCCGCCGGAAACGTTCATTACGCGGCCGTCCTCGGCAACATTTGCGAGCAGGCCCTTTATCGACTTGTTGATGTAAGGAGTATGCAGCGGATTGCCCTTTGCGAGCATTGCGGCCGCGATACCCGCTGAAGCCGAGATCTCCTCATAAGATTCCTCATCGTCAAGGATCGTTCTCCAGAGTCCGTTTTCCGTCTGGCACATCTTGAGCGCGGAGAGCTGCTCGTTTAAGGAGCCCACGATCTCAAGGAACTGAGGGTAGAGATAAGCCTCGGGAAGGATATGTCCCACCTGGCTCATGGTGTAAGCCGCCCAGCAGTTCGCCCTGCCCCAGTAGAAGCCGGACATATGGTCCTTTGTGATGTTGTTGTAGCCGTGATACCAGAGTCCGGTATTCTCGTTCTGGAGATACTGGATATGCCAGTAGTACTGATTGAGCGCATCGGCAATGAGAGCATCGTCCTTTTCCTTTACGCCGACTCTCAGCATCAGGAACGCTGCCATAAACAGCGTATCCGCCCAGCACTGCTCGGGGAAATCGTTGTTTGCCGAAACGGTGTGCTGGAGCACATTGTCGGCAAAACGGAGCGCGTGGTTGCGCAGATAATCGATCTTGCTCATCAGGATATCGTGATAACGCTCGTCGCCCGTAGCCTCATACAGCGTGATAAGACAGTGGCCCATGGCGCAGGTGTTTACGGTCCATACTGAAGGAAGTCCGAGTTCGATGTAAAAATCGATCCTGTCCTTCATGAGCTTGAGATACTTTTCGTTTTTGGTAACTTCATATGCCTTGCTGATGCCGTAGTAGGCAACTCCGCAGGGCCAGTCCCATGTCAGGTCCATGCGCATCGTGCGCTCGACGATCCTGTCGACAACATCCTCTATCTGTTTGCGGTCAAATTCAAAAGCCATTTTTCTGCTCCTCTGTTTGTTTATTTCTCGTATAAAAACTTCTCGGGAAGTGTTACCTTGAAGTCCCTTGCCAGGTCTCTAAAGTTCTGTACCGTGATCGTCTGCAGCTTGTCGGGGCGTATAGAGAGCACCTTAACAAGGATCTCCGCAGACTTCTCCGCCGTATGCATAAGACCGAAGGTAATGTCAAAATTCTCGCCCGCCGCAAACATTCCGTGGTGCGCCCATACCGCGAGATCGTACTTCTTCATCAGCTCGCTCGTAGCGACCGCGATGTCGCGTCCGCCGGGAACCATCCACGGTACGACGCCCACGCCGTCGGGGAACACTACGGGGCACTCTGTGGCCATTTCCCAGAGTTCTCTGGTAAATACGGC
>CAMZAI010000056.1 GCA_947304065.1 uncultured Clostridia bacterium
TTGAGACAAAATATCCCGTCGCAGTCCGTGCCGTAACTCGGCTGGAACCTAACTCAAGCCTCTTTTATCCGTATATCAGTCAGCGCGCATTGGTCGCCTGTTAATGCCGCATAAACCGTGCTTTCCACTCCCGTCAGCTCGATCGTGTTCTTCAGCACTATTCCGGCGTTCTCGGTCGAGACGACGATCTTATTTCCGTTAACCGCGAAGGTGACCTTGCTGTCAAAGCCTTCTTTGTTGAACTGTTTCCACGCATCCCAGCCGTCGAAGCTGTCGTTCGTGGTAACAAGAACGTTCGCGTGGCTTGAAGGATCGCACTCCCAGCACTCGCCGTCGAGTCTCATGAACGCCAGATCGCGGTAGTTCTTTCCGTTTACTTCGCCGTCCGAAGACGTGAAGATATCGATGAACGGGCAGTGCCATACGAGTCTTGCGGTAGGCAGGCTCATCGCATGGAAAGTGATCTGCAGTCCGTCCTTAATGGGAACGCCTTTCGACGCGGCGGTACGGTATCCGTCCACCTGAACGTTCGGGATATCTCCCGCAGGAACGCTGATGTAGCTCACTTCCTCCGCGATCCTCGTGATATATCCGTCAGGTACCGTCTTTTCCGACTTTTCAATGCTTACGTCCTTTATTACGCAGTTTTCTCCGGTAAGTCCGATATACGCAAATCTCGAGCTGTCGGGGAGAGCTGTAGTCACTTCGATGACCTTATTCATGTCCGCTATCCTTATCAGGACATGATCCTTTTCCTTTACGGCTTCGATCAGGTATTCGCCTTCAGTCAGATCGTCGCAGGAAGCATGCCCTGTCTCCTGCGTCTCCATTTTCCTTGCGGCTCCGGGATTGAAATGACCGTCAAACCAGATCTCGCCGTATTCAAGGTAAACGAGATCCCTGATCTCCTTCTCCTCGTCGTGAACGCGCGCGTCAAGCGAATCAAACAGCACCATCGAAGGCGCGGACTTCTCAAATACCGCATCCTCAAACTCAACAACCTTCAGCCTGATGGTCGTCATGTTCCGGGTCAGAACGATTCCTTCGGAAATATCGCTCCTGTGCTCCCTGATCACAAGCTCATTCTTGCCCGCGAGCTCCTTTATCTCCTCTCTTTCCTTCATGTCGTACTCGGTGTCGACATCGATGAGGTGGAGCATAGTCCTTGCGAAATCGGGATCAAACTGAGTGCCCGTGCCCTTAACGATCTCCTCGCGCACCCTCTGCTGCGGGATGGGAGTACGGTAGCTTCTGTTCGAAGTCATTGCGTCGTAAGCGTCAGCGACCGAAATGATCCTCGCGATCTCAGGGATATCGGTACCCTTAAGGTGCGACGGATAGCCTCTTCCGTCATACCGCTCATGATGGAAATGCGCTCCGATGCTGAGGTTCGGTATCTCGCTGATGCTTTCGAGGATCTGCACACCTTTCTCGGGATGCTGCTTTATGATCTCGTATTCCTCGTCGGTCAGCCTTCCGGTCTTGTTGATAATGCTTTCCGGAATGCCTATCTTTCCTACATCATGGAGCAGCGCCGCATAGTAGATCTCGTCGCAGTAATCCTCGTCCTTTCCGGCGAGTTCGGCTATCTTTCTCGAATAATCCGCAACCCTCGAGGAATGTCCGTGAGTGTATTTATCCTTCGCATCTATCGCATTTACAAGCGCCGTCGCCGTCTGCTTGAACAGGCGCTTCTGCTCTTCGGCTCTCTTCATCAGGGCCGCCGTCTTGCGGCTTATGAACAGCTTAATGATCGCCGCTACCAGAACCACCAGCGCAATGAAGCAGATCAGATAGAACCACCAGTGCTCGTAGAATCTGCGCTGCTTAACGATCTTGAAGGTCACTGTCTGTCTCGCGTTCTGCGTGGAACTGTTCAGGACGGAAAGCCTGAATTCATGCTCTCCGCCGCGCAGGTTCGTATATCTGACGGGCATCATGTCCGACTTGTTCAGCACTACCGGCTGCTTGTCCGAGCCTTCGAGCTTATACTCGATCGTCGGATCGTGCATTGCGTAAGTCAGCGCAAAATCGTAAACCGTGATGTATCCCGCTGTCGAAGGGATGTGGAAGGTATTGTCCTCATCGTGATAATACCTCACTCCGTCTGCCTCGATATACGGAACGCTCAGGATAATATCATTCATCTGAACAAAGAAATCCTCGATATTTACGCAGCTTACGCCGTTTCTTCCGCAGATGTACAGATCCCCGTTGTCGTCGAGACAGCTGTGCGACCTGCCCGTAGGCACGCTGCAGAGTCCGTCCGCAACGCCGTAGAATGAGTATTCAAGGTCCGCTCCCGAAATCATTTCCCGCGCGTCCGTCACATAGATGCCGTTTGAAGCCAGCACCCACGCTTTGTCCCCGCTGTCGAAGAAAATATCGTAATTGTTAGTGTACGGGAAGCCTTTAACTTCCTTTATCTGGCTGTTCTCAAGGAACTGGATCGAATTCGAGGTAACGATCCAGAGCACGCCTCTCTTTTCGTCTCTTTTTATCCGAAGGATAACATCGCTCGTAAGCCCGTCGCTGCGGGAAATATGCTCAATGATGTTCCCATTGTCAACAACGTAAATGCCGTCGCCGTCCGTGCCCAGCCAGTACTTGCCGTCATATTCCTCAACCGTGAGTATTACGTTATTGTTCAGTCCCTGCTCCTTGCCGATGATCCCGGCGATTTCGCCGTTTTTGACCGTCACGAGGCCTTTATCGGTACAGACGAGCACCGAACCGTCAGACGCCGTCATCGTGGCAAGGATATTGTTGCTCGGCATTCCTTCATCTTCGGTGTACAAAGTGAAGCCGTCCTTGTCAGAATATTGGACAAGGCCGAAACCGTTCGTCTCGGTCGATACCCAGATATCATTGTTTCCGTCTTTGGTAATGCAGTTTATCCTGGTATTCCCGAGTATTCCGATAAGATCGCCGGATGCATAGCCATGGCCTTTGGAGGCAAGCTGAATACCGTTGTCCGTTCCGATGTAAATGTTGTCGCCGACAATGCATACCGCATTGACCACTTCCCGATCGAGCCATGCGCGGTCCGTCAGGTCAATGAACTTATTCGCAACGATCTTCATGACGCCCTGACTCGTGGACGAGAACCAGAGATTACCCTCAAAGTCCTCCGTCATGGTCTCGATTCCGCTGTAGAGGGGAATATTCTCGATCCTTCTGAACTCGCCGTCCTTGTCCAGATAAAAGATCATATTGCTCGTGAGAACCCAGGTGGTCCCGGCCATAGTTCCGATCCCGCTCACCGGATCGGTTACCGGATACAGGGCGCTGGCCACAGCAGCTACCGGGAAATCCTCCGTGTCTGCGTCGTCAGAGTCGGAGTTCCAATCATATGGATTGTCGTAATTATAGTCATAATAAGACTCCGAATAGGACAGATAATTAAATTCCAGATTTTCAAACCCGTCCTCAAAACTGCCTTTGCAGATAACTCCGTTGTAATTGCCGAGCCAGACAGATCCCGGACGGTCCTCTGCGGGGAATATCGAACAGATCGCGCCGATCGCCATATCTTCGGCCGCAAAGAAGTGTGTAGTCTTCCTGTCTTTGATGCGGAACACGTCGCCTTCTTTTGTATTGCCGCAGACAGCTCCGTCTTCATCGGAATAAAGACCTTTGATATATGCGCTGCTTAAGCTGTTGTCTTCGATACGCGAGATCTTCATATCGCCGTCGACGAAGAAAAGGCCCTGCGTCGTACCGATCACGATATTTCCGTCCCTGTCTTCGCAGATCGCATGCACGGACGATGCGGGAAGGCCGCTGTCATATGAAAAATGTGTTCCTTCGCCTTTGTCGAGACAGGTTATTCCGTTGTCGTTCGAACCGATCCACAGTCGCCCCTTACTGTCCTCAAACAGAGTATTTACGCCGGTGATGCCTTCGATCTCTGTCAGGCGCTCAAACGTCGTTCCGTCATAACGGATCAGGCCGCTGTTTCCGCCGATCCAGATGAATCCGTCGGAAGAAGCAAAAACAACGTTCGCGTCGGATGTCGGAAGCCCGTTGTCCGCGTCGTAAAGCTCCGAAGAATAACCGATCCCGTCATTGCTCCCGATAACGGCCGCTCCGCCGCCGTTCAGACTTGCGGCAGATGCCGTGACACCTGCAGGGCACGCGAAAAGACTGCATAGCAGTATGCAGACAATAAACCGGTTTATCTTCATCGCAGTAATATTTTTCATATGACTAAACACTCCTGAGAACATTTGCTCATTATAGTGAGAAGGAGGCAGCACGGCCGCCCCCTTCTCTTATATTCTTAAAGGATCGCTTTGTTCCTTTAACCTTTTTCGCACCCCAAATTTCTTAAACGATAATGATACTTTATCACAGAAGACTACAGCAGTCAATTAAAGAAACCCATTCTAAACCGCTTTTTAAAAAACGGGACCCACGTAATCTGAACGCAGCTCCCGTTTTTATCGTTTATCTGATTATTCGTCGTCTTCTCCGCCCTCATCCTTTATACCTTCCTTCAGGTATTTCCGGATGCCGGAGCGTTTTTTCATTCCCGCCTTATCGAGTATCGTGGAAACAACACGCTTGATATAACCGTATGAATAACTGGTACGGTCTGCGATCTCCTGATTGGAGAGACCGTCGGCCACGTACTTTGCCACGATAAGCTCCAGATCCGTGAGCAGCTTCTCGAAATCGGCGAGCGCCGCAGGATCGTATTGCTCCGCGGAAGACTTTGCGGGCACCGTAATGCGGTTTTTGATCCTGGCCAGAAAAACGCTCTTGATAAAAGGTTTGGTGATGTAATCGGCCGCGCCGTACTCCCATCCCTTTATCTCGAATTCGGATCCGTCCATACCGGTCAGGAAAATGATGGGTATCTCTTTTCCGGGCGCAAGCTCCCGGATAGCCTTAAAGGTCTCGTAGCCGTCCATCTCCGGCATATCCACATCAAGCAGAACAAGCCGGTAGCTTATCCCCTTTTTCAGGAGGTCGATCGCCTGTCTGCCGGACTTGGCAAGGCTCACCGAATAACCGGCGCTGATCAGGATATCCTCAATGGTATTGAGCATGCCGATATCGTCGTCTACGCATAAGATCCTGTTGTTATCCATTGTACACCCCTTCAAAAACCGTCGGAAGTTCCGGTCCCGTATAAGCTCATTCGGACAGCTTATCTATCAGTTCCTCCGCCCTGTCAAACTCAATGTTCCTTATACACTCGCGTATCGCGTCAAATTCTTTGTTGTTGCCTTTCAGTTCTGCAAGTTTATCGACCACCCTGAGCGCGGGCGTCTTGTTGCCGAGACGTACCTCCTCTGTAAGCTTCGTTAAGAGTTCATTCTCATCGAGAGACCTGTTTTCCTCTTCCTGCTCGGGTATGATAATGCTCCTGACGCTTTCGAACTTCTCCCTGAACTTCTTTAAGCCTTCCTCAACCCTCTTTGACTTCATGACAAAGAGCGGGATCGCGGCGTTCACATATTCGGAATCAAAGTCCTTCGCGCGCTTTTCAAGTCTCCTCGCGGAATAATAGAGATCCTCGGCGCCCACGTTTCCTGCGTTTCCTTTTATCGAATGGAAAAGAATGGACGCATTCTCGTAATCCCCGGTTTTAACGTATTCTTGCGCAGCCGAAAGGCTCCTCCCGATATTCTGGACAAAGAACTCGCTGACTCTCGCCAGCTGTACCACATCTCCGCTCAGATGCTTGAGCGCAAGCTCGAAGGAAACATCGTAATCCTTCAGCAGCGCGGAAAACTCCTTCTTAAGCTCGGGCGGCAGCTCCGTCTGTTCGTCGCTTCCCACGGGAGTTATAAGCTTCGCGGGAAGATGCCTCATCAGGATGCTCTCCATCAGACGGCTGTCCACGGGCTTTAAGAGATAATCGTCAAAGCCCTCGGAAAGGAACATCTCTTTTTTGTCCGACGAAGCGTCCGCCGTAAGTACGATGATCGGAACATGCCTGTTCTTCGCCTTATCCGACTCCTTCAGATGATGCATCGCCTCGATGCCGTCGATCTCAGGCATCATGTAATCCATAAATACCAGATCGTAATCGGTCTTTGCGTATTTTTCGTAGCATTCCTTCGCCGAAGAAGCCGTATCCACAGACATCAGAGTGCGCTTTAAGAGCGACTTTCCCACCTGCAGGTTCATATTATTGTCGTCGACAATAAGTACCTTTGCTTCCGGGGCGATAAACGCCTCTCCGGAGGACGCGCGGTCCGTGGTCTCTTCTCCTGCCTTAAGCTTCAGATCGAACCAGAACACGCTTCCTATTCCGTACTGGCTCTTGACCTTGATCTCCGAGCCCATGAGATTTGCAAGCTTGTTAGAGATCGCAAGTCCGAGGCCCGTACCTTCTATGCTGCGGTTCCTGATGATGTCCGCTCTCTCAAAGCTCTCGAATATCCTCTTCTGGTCCTCTTCCGAGATACCGGCGCCGGTGTCCGAAACCTCGAAGCGGATCGTATGATACTTTTCGGTTTCGCCGTCCTTTGCAGCATCCTTTGTCTCAACAGGCACAACGGAGAGCACTATCGTTCCGTTCTGGGTGTATTTGACCGCATTTGAAATAAGGTTCGAGAGTATCTGCGACAGCTTTCTGTTGTCGCCGTATACGTATTCGGGTACCTTCCCGTCTATATCAAGTACAAATTCAACTCCCTTTTTATCTGCTTCCTTCGCGAAAAACGCGCCGAGGCTTTCCACCGTCTTCAGGACATTGAAATCCTCTTCGAAAAGAGTCTCCTTGCCCATATCGATCCTGGAAAGATCGAGGAACTGATTGACCATGAACATCAGCTGCTGTCCCGCATTGGCCACGTTCTGCGCATATTCGTTTATCTGCGTATTCTCGGACTCACGCATGATCATCTCGTTCATTCCGAGCAGCATATTTATGGGAGTTCTGATCTCATGAGAGATGTTCGCAAGAAGCACGCTCTTCGCCTTGCTCGATTCCTCGGCGAGCTTCTGCTGCTTGCCGTATTCCCAGAGATACATCAGAAATATCAGACCGATACCGATGGCGGAGAACAAAAGTCCCGCCATCTGGTCATAGAACTGCTTTTCTTCATTTTCAAACGGTACGACATACTGCGGATATTTGTATGAGAACCAGCAGACAGCCACATAAAACAGTGTCTGTACGGTCGTCATGATATACCGCAGCGCGCCCTTGTACATCAGGAGCGTGAAAACCATGCCGAACGCAAAGAAATAAGGTATCGAACCGTTCATTCCGCCCGTCTCGAGGAAGAGCCAGGCGAAAAGGAACATGAATACGCTGACCGTGGTCAGCAGATATCCTATCAGATACTTTCCCGTACTGTGGACGTACCACATAAGGCATATGCTCGCAAGTGCCGCGAGCATATTAATCAGCGAACCGGTCAAGTCCGACGACGTGAAGATATCCTGTATCGCGCCCATGATACTGACGATTATACCGCCGGTACCGAGCAGCTTGAACAGCCGGATGTCCGGTGCGCTCTCCTTTATATAAAAATTAACGATTGACTGCTTCAGTGCTTTGAACATATCGCTCCCTTTGGATCATTTCTCCGGTAAAAATCTGGCAAGGCATCCTCCGCCTTCGCCTTCCTTCCATACATTATCGGTATAATGATACCACGCGATATCGTCTTCGGAAAGTGCTATTCCGATCTCGTTCAATCCGTCGCCGTCAATATCCTCACATTTGATCCCCGTATCGGAGGTCACCTTCTGTCCCGCATCAAGTATAACGGAACCGACCCTGCTGCCGTCCGAGCTGTCGTATACAGCGTATCCGCTCCCGTCGTCAAATGGAGACAGGCATATGCTGCTGCCGTTCCCGATCGCATAATCGGCGCTGTAGCTGCGCCAGGTGCGCCAGTCGCTGCCGACCGTTTCCCCGTCGGATTCGCTGCCGTCCCCGTCATCGGTAACTTCGTACACCTCGCCGTAATTGAATTCTCCGTCGTTATCAAACTTCGGATTCGGCTCGCTGTTCCGTACAGCAGAAGCAAGTATGATCGTACAGACCACCAGGAACAGTCCACCGGCCGCCAAAAGCGCTCCCGCAACCATAATGATCACGCTTTTTTTGATGGCGAATTTTATCAGGACCGCGCCCAGGATGATCATAACAATATAACAAACTACCATTATTCTATATCCTCAAAATTTCAACCGAAGGCAATTTCTTTATCAGTTCATGTCGATCTTGGCGCCCTTTACCAGCCACAGCGATTTCTCTCCGTCGAAAACGCGGCAAACATCCCAGTGGATCTCACCGTTTATGCCTTCATCAAGATAGCAGAACACTCCTGTTCATATTCTTCGATATGTAATTGTAATACTGTTCATCGAAAAAATAAGTGTCAAAAAGTTACCTCTTAATGCTTAATACTCTATTTTTTCCAGAGATCCGCTCAGTGTATCGTACTGCACCCAATCGGATCCGTCCCACATTTCGGCCATGATGTATACCGCCTCGAACGCTCCTTCGGAGTTCGGCCGGCATACCTTTACGCCGTACCAGTTTTCTTCGTCACTGCGATTTCCCGTGAAAATGTAATAATAATCGTGAGTGTCGAATCCCGCGGAATTCATTCTTTCTACAGCAATAGAATATATTCTCGAAGCATTACGTGAAGTAGCAAATATTCCGCACATCTCGGCTTCATACTCGCTCTCGAATTCATCTCTGTATACAGCGATCTCCGAAATGACATCCTCGAAGTCTGTCGTTACAAGGATCTCATCCTTCTCAAGCGGCATATCTCCGAATTCGGAGAATCTCCAGCAAACATCAAGTAAGTCGCTGTCCGGAATGGCGAGGACAACGTCCAGAGTTCCGTACTGCTCATAGCCTTTCAGAGTGCCGGAATAAACAACCACTACTTCTCCGACATCGACAGATACTTTCTGAATTCGGCGAATACCGGCTTTTTCAAGCTTTTCGCAGAAGAAATCAAGCTTCTCCGTGGTCTCGTCATTCATGAAAGCAAAATAGCTCAGACCGGGTACCTCAAAGGTATTTTTGCAATAGTTTCCGTATACTTCTGTCTCAACAGGATCGCCGAGAACATCCAGACGGAGTTTCATAGCGACATCCTCATAAATAGTCTCAATACCGCGTCTGTCGGCTATCGTATTATCTTCGGGAGTATCGTCGGGCTCATCATCTATCGTGTCGTCCGGTATATCATCCGGATCGTCGTCGGGGTAATAGTCTGAAGGAACATAACGCATCAGTTCTTCGCCTTCCGAATTGATCAGCTTTTCAGAGCTGACAATGGTCATTTCCCATTCATAGTCTCCGTTGTCCAGCTTCAGGGTATTTCCTTCGATCATGTATGTACCGAAGTCATCTTCACCGCCTTCACCGTACATTTCCCATGTTCCGTCTTCGTGGAAAGTGTAAAAGCAGTCCACAGCGTGGTCGGGACCGTAATGCCAGGAATCGCCAAGGATCATATTCCGGTAATCTTCAACGGGAATATCATCGGTATCCTTGCCGGCGCCCTCCGTAGGCTGTACGTCGGTTTTATCGGTTTTGTCTTCTTTGTCGGTTTTGTCGTCTTTGCTGTCCTTATCGGCTTTGTCGTCCTTACGTTCCTTATCGTCCTGTTCCTCGTTGCGATAATCGTCGTCATCATCCTCGTACTCATCGCCGCCGCAGGCGGTAAAAGCAAATACGGATAAACATAAGATCAGGAGCAAAAGTAGTTTTTTCATCGCCTTATCCCTCCAACTTTAGTAATCATATTCAACTTCTCCGTCTTCGGTGACGTAGAAGACTTCAAAATCGGTCATGTAATAATCGCCGTAAATATCGTCGATGCAGAACGCATACAGATATTCTCCGGGATACATCTGGTCATACCAGATCTCGGGTTCTCCGTCGAAAACATACTCATCGCCGTAATATCCGTAATCCCCGTCATAATCGAAATCATCGTCGAGAGGGATCGAATAGTAGAGCGGAATTATCTTATCGCCTTTTTTCAGCTTCGTGATATCCTTGGACGCCGCGCCTGACTCGTCGTCGATACCGTCCCAGGCACCCTCGATGACTATCGTGCCTTCATAGTCCATCTTCAGCCGCAGGTTTGTTTCCTCGCCGTTGAGCATTACCGGAGAGGTATAGTACACGCCTTCATCCGTATATCCGACAATATATGTTGCGAGATTCTGTCCGTCGGGAAGCGAGATCCAGCAGCCGTCGAAGTTGTCGAAGAAGATTCCGTATTCCCAATCCGCATCGATGTCGTATGTCTCGCCGTATTCTATTATCTCGGATCCGTCTTCGCTCATTACACAGACAATTCCGTAAACGTCTGCCGCGTTGTAGTATCCGTCTTCGTCGAGCATGAAATAATAGGAACCGTCCTCGAATGTGGGTTCCACATCAAAGCCGATATAAGGACTCTCGCCGGTCACTTCGTAATCGTCGACATAATCCCAGTAAGCGTCATCGTAATAATCCCAGTCGTCGCCCCAGTACCAGTCGCCGTCGTCGTCAAACCATGTATCGTCCTCATAATCCGAATACATATCGCCCGAAGCTCCGACACTTGCGAGCAGATCGACAAAGGAGAGGTAATACGGGCTAATGCAGACCTTTCCGAAGAAGGAGAGCTCGTTCGAACCCTGCACACTGATGGGATAATAAGTCGCAAGACCCGAAGCATTCTTATGCAGATCTCCGCTCACGGAATAGACCACGGCATCGGAGATCGCTTTCGATGCTGCAGCCGCGTTCTTCGAATATGACGCGCAAGCCGAAGCGATGCCGCCGAGATCTATCATATTTGCGTAGCCTTCGGTCTTATTGTTGCCGCCGAAATCATCGATATCCAGGATCGCGCGCACGATATCGGCTCTCTTTTCGGCGTCTTCCGCCGCTTCATACAGATCCTTCGCAAAAGCATTGAAAGATGTGAGGATCGCGTCAACCTTAGAAAGATCGATGATCGAGAAGGTCACCTCATAGTCCTGGTCGTCCTCTTTGCAAGCCTTAAGGAAGCTGTCGGCCACTGTTTTTCCGAGCGCCCGTCCGTCCGCATTGGGATTCTTTACAAGATAATCGCCGATCGCCGTATAATCCCAGCCGCTTCCGGGCTCAACTTCCTCGGAACCGTACATGTAATCCGCAAAGGTAGCCAGTACGTTCGCCGATTCAACCGTTCCCATCAGGCAGGCGTCAAAGCCTACAAAATCAAGCTTCTTTCCGAATCCGCCTATCGCTTCGTTAAGCGAAGCATCGATCTCGGTCAGATCGAGCGAATCGCTGTAATATCTTTCATCAAAGCAGACGCCGGTAATGCTTCCGCCGCCGTGATTCCAGAAGATCAGTCCGTTGTGCGCGGATGCATGGTTTTTAAGACCCCATTTGAGGAAATCCGTAAGAGTTGCGGGATCGCCCATGTTGCTTATCTTCTTCTCTTCAAGAAGAGTGATCTCTCCGTTCCGGATCAGATAGCGCTGAGTCTTGTCCGCGTCCACAACCTCGTTTTGCCAGGTATTGGTACCGCCGGTCTGAACGATAAATTTGACCTTATCGCTTTCCGAAACCTCGAGCATCTCTTCGAGATCTCCCGTAGCGGCGTAGTATTTGGACTCCAGGTCCGTGCCGCACAGATAAACAAATAAGGTCCAGCCCGATGACTGTCCTTCGGCAGCGGCTCCGCTCATCTTTCTTCTGCTCACGGTCAGTTCGCCGGTTCCGCTGTTTACCGTCATCGACAGACTCTTCGTCTGGACGGTATCAACAGTGTTGTCTTTGTCTGCGCTCTGCGTGGGTGCAGGCTCCGCGGGCTCATCCTTTTTCCCTGTATCGGGGGAATCCGTAACATCCGCCGGAGTACCGGAAGCCACGGTCTGTGTGACCGGAGCTTCCGTAACATCGGTATTGATATCCTCATCACTTCCGCATGCGGAAAGCAGCATTACTGCCGCAAGGATCATTGCCAAAAGACTCTTGATCTGCTTTTTCATTTTCTCATCCTTATCAATCTGCATAGTCCCATGCGTTCAGTGTCTCATCGGTAGGAGTTTCTACCGAATTAAAGTCCAGGGGCGAAGTCTCCGTTACATATGTTTCACCTGAGTCGGGGTCGATATAGTAATACCTGTATGCTCCCGTATATGACCTGAGCCATACTACTATGTTTCCTTTTTCTTCGTCTGTATATACTCCGTCAGTAGTGCCGTAGTCTCCGGTTTGAAGCTTTTCGTTCATACTCTCATTGGTCTCGGCAAGATATTTTTCGATCGCCCGAAGGGCAGTCGCTTCATCCATCGTACGGGAAGATGAGGTGTCTGCGATCACCCTTGTGTCGCTGGTCAGCCACAGATCGTACTCACCGATCCTGATCATAACCATAATCCTGGCGTTTTCATAATCCCAATAAAATCTTCCTTTATAGACTTCACCGGTATAACCGTCGTCCAGTAAGATATAGGTACCAAACTCGTCTTTACCCAGAGACCATGTCACATCCTCGTTCATGCCCTTTTCAAGGAAGCATAACTGACCCTGATCCTCCTCCATACCCAGATACAGGAATGCCGCATTGAACTCATCCATTGTCTCCATCGACATTTCATCGCCATAGTAAGGATAATAGGTTCCAACCATCGGATCGTCAGCGCTCTGGCAATAAACACCGTAGTAAGTCGTTGCGATCACGTCTACAAATTCCTGATTCTCCAGTGTAAACTCTGCGCCAAAGCCGTCTCCGTAATCTCCGCCATCGCCGGAACCATTATCATAAGGGCTTACAATGAAAGGATTATCCCAAGTATCGTCGGAAATCTTTTCGAATGTCATCTCCGCCCAGTAAATGCAGTCGTCGCCGACTTCAAAGATATATGTTCCTTCCTCCGAATAAGTATGAATCGTTCCGTCTTCCGCCTCGTAATACATTACGCTGCCCGACTCGAATCTTTCATCTTCCTCGGAGAAATTCGTCCAAAACTCCATCCACGATCCGAAGGTCTCTTTGTCTGTCTCTTCGGAATAAACAGTGAAAACATCTGCCGCACCTTCACCGTCGATCGCAAGAATTATGTCGCCGCTCTGCCAGAGTCCGTCATACACATGTCCTGCGCTGTAGAACTCATCGTCATAAGCTCCTGAGGGCTCATCGGTCGGTTCGGGCTCGGGCTCATCAGTGGGTTCGGGAGCTGCTGTGGGCTCGGGAGCAGCTGTGGGCTCCGCTGCCTTCGTAGGCTCCGCAGTAGGCTCAGTAGTCTTCGCAGGCTCGGTATCCTTAGTGTTGTCGACTGCCTGAGTTACGTCTGAATTTCCCGATGCAGCGGGTTCTTCTTTCTTTCCGCAGGCAGCAAGCGCTGCTATCATTACCAGGATCATTAATACAGAAATTACTTTTTTCATTTTCTCATCCTCAACCTTTCATTTAGTCTTTATTCGTCATCGTCGTCATCGTAGTAATCTTCGCGAACAAATCGTTTGAGAGCCTCGCCCTTCTCATCAACGATCTTATCGGCGTTTTTGATCGTAAAAGTGGTATTATAGAACTGGCCGGTCGTTTTGATCGTCTTTACTTCTACTATCACGTAAGTTCCTTCATCATAGGTGCCGCCGTCACTTGTCATGTGAAAAGTTACGTCTTCATTGAATGTATAATAGA
>CAMZAI010000057.1 GCA_947304065.1 uncultured Clostridia bacterium
AAGCATACCCAGCTGCAGGATACCTTCGGCGTTAATATGCTCGCGCTCGTGGACAACGAGCCAAAGATGCTTTCAATCCTTCAGATCCTCGAGCTCTATATCAAGCATCAGGAAGACGTTGTTACCAGACGTACAAAGTTCGACCTGAACAAAGCCGAAGAGCTCGCCCACATCAAGGAAGGTCTGCTCAAAGCCCTCGACATTATCGACGAGATTATCGCCCTGATCAGGGCTTCGAAGTCGACTCCCGAGGCAAAGCAGGGCCTCATCGACAGGTTCGGATTTGACGATCCTCAGGCTCAGGCCATTGTAGATATGCGTCTGAGACAGCTGACAGGTCTGGAAAGAGAGAAGCTTGAGGCGGAGTATGCGGAACTGATGGAAAAGATAAAGGAATACAAGGCGATCCTCGGCGACGAGAATATCCTTCTTACCGTAGTCCGCGACGAGGCTGCCGCCATCGGCAACAAATACCGCGACGAGCGCAAGACCTCGATCGGCTTTGACGACGATATTTCCGCAGAGGACCTGGTTCCCGACGACGACACCGTTATCGCGATGACCAGACTCGGCTACATAAAGAGAATGACGCCCGACAACTTCAAGGCTCAGCACCGCGGAGGCAAGGGCATCAAGGGCATGTCGATCATCGACGATGACTTCATCGAAGAGCTCTTCATGACGACGAACCATCACTTTATCCTGTTCTTCACGAACCAGGGACGTGTTTACAGACTGAAGGCTTACGAGATCCCGGAGGCGTCGCGTACCTCGAGAGGCACCGCGATCGTCAACCTGCTCCAGCTTCAGCCGGACGAGCATGTTTCTGCCACTATCACCGTACGCGGCTTCGATTTCGACAGCTACCTGCTGATGGCGACAAAAGGCGGAATCATCAAGACCACGAGACTTTCCGAATATGCGAATATCCGTAAGGTCGGCCTTATCGCTATCACACTGCGCGAGGGCGACGAACTGATCGGCGTTAAGTGCACGGACGAGAAGCAGGACGTAATGCTCATTACGAGAAAGGGTATGTCGATCCGCTTCAACGAGTTGGATGTACGCGTTACCGGACGTCAGTCGATCGGCGTTATCGGAATCAATCTTGACGATGACGACGAAGTAGTTGCGATGCAGCTGACCGAGCAGGGCAAGTATCTGCTCACCGTTTCGGAGCTCGGTTACGGAAAGCTTACTCCTCTCACCGAGTTCAATTCGCAGCACCGTGCGGGAAAGGGCGTTCATTGCTACAAGATCATGGATAAGAGCGGACCGCTTGTCGGCGCGAAGATCCTTGATACAGAGAATGATATAATCATCATTACGAACGCGGGCACAGTGATCCGTCTGCAGCTCTCCGATGTAAGGATCTGCGGCAGGAGCACCACGGGCGTTAAGCTGATCAATCTTGACGCTGAGAAGAACACCAAGGTTGCCCGTATCGCAAGAGTTCGCGAGACCGAAGAGGACGCGGAGACCAACGCCGGAATGTCGGGCGAGGTGCTTACCGCAGTTCCGCTCGATGACGACGAGGAAGAGGATTCCGAGGAAGAGAAGGCTACGCTTCATTCCGAAGAGTTTGACGACAGCGTCGGATCGGACGAGTCGGGCGACGAATAATATTGACTAAGATTTCAGACCCTCCGGGATTTGCTTCCGGGAGGGTCTGTGTGTAAGGGGCGGATTTTTTATGAGGACGATCGATGTAAATATGATCGCGGACGCGATCGCCGAAATGTGTGTACAGGCCAATCTTTCACTGACTCCCGATATGCTCGCCGCCATAGGCGGAGCAGCGAAGAGCGAGACCTCGGAGCTGGGTGCGAATATCATGGGCCAGTTGCAGGAAAACCTGAAGATAGCGGGAGAAGAGAGGATACCGATCTGCCAGGATACCGGAATGGCAGTTGTCTTCGTAAGGGTCGGCCAGGACGTGCATTTTGAAGGCGGAAGTCTGAAAAACGCGATAAACAGAGGAGTAAGACGAGGCTATACCGACGGGTATCTCAGGAAATCGGTGGTTTCCGATCCGCTTCTTCGCGAGAATACCGATGACAACACCCCCGCGATCATCCATTATGAGATCACCGACGGCGACAAAGTCGAACTGACCGTGGCGCCGAAGGGCTTCGGAAGCGAGAATATGAGCCGTGTGTTCATGCTCAAGCCCGCGGAGGGCATCGACGGAGTAAAGAACGCCGTGATCACCGCGGTGAAGGACGCGGGCGCCAACGCCTGTCCGCCCATGGTAGTAGGCGTCGGGATCGGAGGAGACTTTGAAAAATGCGCGCTCCTTGCGAAAAAGGCTCTGACGAACGGACTGAATTCGGTGCATTCGTACTATGAGGACAGTGATGAGTTTAAGGATACGACCGGTGCGAAAGCCGGCAGAAAGCAGCCGGATGCGGGATATCTTGAGGAGCTTCGGAAGGACCTGTTCAGCGCTCTGAACGCGCTCGGCATCGGACCCGGAGGCATGGGAGGAAAAAATACGGTATTGGGCGTCAACATTGAGACCTATCCCACGCATATTGCGGGACTTCCCGTTGCGATAAATATCTGCTGCCATGTGAACAGACACGTCAGGAGGGTTTTGTGATGATCAGGCATATCAGGCTTCCGTTTACAAAAGAAACGCTCGCGCAGATAAAGTGCGGTGACATCCTGTACCTTACCGGGACTGTTTACACCGCAAGAGACGCAGCGCACAAGCGTATGTACGACGCGATCTGCGAGTACAGGGACAGTCATAAGGACGATCTTTTTGAAGAAACGCTTACCGGGAAGAAGCTGCTCGAAGAGGGCGTTCTTCCGATAGACATTGAAGGCGCGGTACTTTACTATCTCGGTCCCACGCCCGCCGCACCCGGACAGGTCATCGGATCGGCCGGTCCCACGACCTCGGGGCGCATGGACAAATACACGCCCACACTTCTGGACCTCGGGCTGACCGGCATGATCGGCAAGGGCAGAAGGACAGAAGAAGTCAGGGCGTCGATAGAAAGAGACGGAGCAATCTATATGGGAGCCACCGGAGGCGCAGGCGCGCTGCTCTCGAAGTGCATAAAAGAGTGCGAGACCGTGGCTTATGAGGATCTCGGAACAGAGGCGGTCCGGAAGCTCTATGTCGAAGATTTTCCGGTGACTGTGCTTATCGATTCGGAGGGAAAGGTATATGAGTACGGGAAGGAATAAAGATACCGCGGCGGATGTACTGTTAAAGCTTGCTCTTTTCGCGGCGACTCTCGGATGGGGACTGCTCTTTGCCCTCAGGCTTAACGTTCCGCCTGTGGTGGACGAGGTCGGGACCGTTTCGAATACGGCGCTGCTGATGGGCTGGGACTGGTCCGAAACGGCGTATGCGATGGGCGGCAGCTATTTTAAATACGGCTTTGCGCTGCTGTATTATCCTCTCGCGCTTTTAATTGAGGATTCCTATGTTTTGTACAAGTCCATGCTCGCGCTCAATATGGTCTTCCTTGCGCTGATCCCCGTATTTACCTATGACATCTGCCACAGACATGTCGGAAGCGACAAGGCGGAGAGCACCATGCTCTCGATCATGATGGCGGTATTTCCTTCGACGGTGCTCTACATGACCTACTCGAAGGCCGATGTGATCCTGATATTCCTGCCGTTCCCCATCGTTTATCTGATGCTTGAGCTTGGGCAGCTGCGCACAAAGGGCGTCGAGCCCGCGCTCGCGAAGAAGAATAAGCGCAGGAGAGTATGGCTTTCGATACTGCTCGCGACGCTTACGATGTATGCCTATATGTCTCATACCAGAGGCGTAGTGATCGTGCTCGCGGTGGTTTTTGCCGTGATCTTCATCAGGATATTCTGCAGGATACCTACAGTCGAATATATTTCGTTCCTGGGTGTTTCGGGACTTTTATACTATGTCGACACACGCGCTGCCGCTTACTTTAAAAATGCGATCTACGGCGTATACGGTACGGCTTATTCCAGCGCCGAGAGCTATGATTTTGAGACGCTTAAGCTGATATTTACGAAAGACGGCATCGGACCGTTCGCAAAGCTGGTCGCCGGAACCGCGTTTAATTCGCTGGTATCGAGCTACGGACTGGCCGCGATCGCGATGATCGGCGGGATAATACTGTTTTTCCGCTATCTTCGAAGCCGCTCCGCCGCGACGGACGGCGAGATGATACTTACGGTATTTACGGTGCTTTTGTTCCTCGGAACATTTGCGATGAGCTGTATCTACTTCTTCCCTTACATCTATCCGTATTTTACCGGAGAGAACATGAGGCGCGCGGACTGGCTGGTCTACGGCCGCTATACTGCATGCTCGGCGGGACTTGCGGTACTGCTCGGACTTTTGCTGCTGATCCGGAAGATGAAGGCAAAGGGGATTGTTACCAAACTGCTCTCGATCGCCGCATATGCGGGCGTCTTCGTTGTATTCATCATCAAGACCGCGCCGCATATCGAGGGAGTCAGCGCGGTTATGCGTAATTTCATACAGCTGTGCACCTTCTTTACGCTGAACAGCTACGGCATCACAAGTACCGTCCTGACTGACCCTGTGTCAGCTTTTGTCAAGGCCGGTCTGCTGGGAGCGGGCGCCGGTCTGCTTTTGATCGCGATCTCATTTATCACGGACAGCGAGCGGAGGCTGAAAGCAGCGTTCATCACTGTGATCTTTACGATACTATCGATCACGCTGACCTGCATCAATTACAGCAAGATCCGCATCAGCCGCGACGAAGTGCTGAAATCCTGGATCGAGCAGCCCTGCGGAGTGCTCGAGGATGTAAAGGAGCTGGCAGGCGAGTATCCGGTGCTCGTGGACGCTTCAGCTAAGAGCATCAAGCATTACCAGTTCGTATGCAAGGAATTCACTCTCGGCAGCTCGATCACAAAGACGGCTGAGGCGAAGAACTGCTTTATCATTGCCAAAAAGAAGTATTTCGTAAAGGATTTCTATGACAATGATTACTATGTCTTCGACGATTTTGACTACGCGGGCGCCAATAAAGACATCGTTTACATCAAGGGAAAAGAGCTGGCCGAAAGGCTGAGGGAAATGGGTTATTCCATTTCCGAATACGAAGGAAAGCTGAAGGCTTCTCCCGAATCGGACAATTCAATAGGCTAAATAAAACGGTCCGCCCTAAACTTAAGGCGGACCGTAATTTTTATTCGGTTACTTCGAGAAGCATCTGGAGCCACGGAAGGGCTTTCTGGAATTTTACTATGCGGAGCTTTGTGTTTGCGCGGATCATTTTTATGAACTGCCTCTTGCTCCAATGCTGTATATGGCCGGGCGTATTGCCGAAGTCCTTAAGATAAGCGCCGCGGACCATGTTGAGGATCCTCCAGAGCGGCTCGTTCGGAACAGTGACCAGAATGTACTTTGATGAAACCCGCTCGAGCTCTTTGAGTGCCTCGGCGGGTTTTTCGATATGCTCGAGAACCTCGCTCACGCAGATCAGTTTGTAGGATGAGGTGTTCGCCTCGATATGATAAATGTCGCCTGTGTGGAAGTCCACATTGTCAAGCTCAGACGAGCACGCCACTTTCACGATATCGTTGCTGATGTCAAAAGCGTTGATCGGAGAGGTGGGGAAGCTTTCGCGGATAAATGCCGTGAAATGACCTTCTCCGCAGCCGGCCTCGAGTATCGGAGTTCCGTCCTCGACGTCCGTAAGCCGGAAGAGCTGTCCGACGCGCTGGAAGAAATTCTTCATGAGCATGCGCTCTATCGGGTTTTTGGTATTGTATTTATCGTAGAAATTGCCCGAAGGGCCGTTAACAGGTGACATAGTGTTTCCTTTCAGATGATTCGTTGCGGATCAAAGCCTTTCGGCGGCTTCGATGACATGCCTGCAGAGGATGGCCGTGGTGACCGACCCCACTCCGCCCGGAACGGGAGTGATGGCACCGCACGCGGGCTCAACGGAGGCGAAATCGACATCTCCGCACATATTGCCGTCGGCGTCGACATTGATACCGACGTCAATGACAGCCTGCGAGGCATTGGTATATGATGCATCGACGATACGCGCGCGTCCGGCAGCGACGACCAGGATATCCTTATCGCGGCAAACCGACGGCAGGTCGACGGTCTTTGTATGGCACATGGTCACGGTAGCGTTTTCCTTCTGGAGAAGCATCGAAACGGGCTTGCCTATTACAAGGCTCCTTCCGATGACCGCGACATTTTTACCGCTAAGATTGTAACCATAAAACTTAAGAATTTCAATACAACTTTCTGCGGTACAGGGAGCAAAACCTTCACCCCTGCCGGTAAACACATGCGTGAGGGACCGTTCCGTCATGCAGTCGGCGTCTTTGCGGGCGTCGAGGGCTTCGCATATCTCCGCCTCGTTCAGATGCTTCGGAAGAGGGCGGAACATGAGGCAGCCGTGGATATCGGGATCGGAATTGATCTTTGAGATCTCAGCCAGAACTGCCGCCTGATCGGTATCCGCGGGCAGCAGGACCTTACGGACCCCGATTCCTACGGCGTCGCAGCGTTTTAAGATACCGCGCTCGTAAGCGAGGTCGCTTTCATTTTCACCGACGCGCAGCAGAGCGAGAGTCGGACGGATATTCCTTTCTTTGAGGGCGGCGCATCTTTTTGCGAGCTCTTCGGTAAGAGCGGCGGCGGCGGGAGCGCCTTTAAGCAGTTGAGCCATTCCTGTACCTCCGGATTCTTTGGATTCACACTAATACACTATAGCATAACCTTATGATTTGCGGAAGAAGCAGTTGTTAACAATTGTTTAATTTCACGGGCGGGGTATTGAAAAGTGCCCGCTATTGTATTTAAATTATTATTAGTGTATAATAAGCGCGCTTTGCGGGCAGTTGAGGGGCCGCGGGGCGCATTGAAACGAATATGGTCAGAGGAATATAGATGAACGAAAACAGTAAGGAAACATACAGACTTGACGCGAAGGACAGGCTGATAAATGTCCTTCTTTATGCGGTAACACTTGCGCTGCTCGGGACGATGGCCCTGCAGCTTCACAATCCGCCGGTTCTCGACGAGGTCGGGACCATGGCAAATACGGCGTTTCTGGCCGGCTACGACTGGACCGAGTGCGTGGCGTCGATGGGTAACCATTATTACAAGCTCGGAATGCCGCTGCTCTATTATCCCGCATTTATGCTGATCAGCGATCCCTTTGTTCTGTACAAGGTGTGCATTTTCATCAACACGGTACTGATCAGCTTTGTTCCGGTCTTTGCGTATACGATCGTGAGGAAGCATATGCTTCCCACTTCGAAGATCGCGACGGGTACGGTGCTCACGGACAGGGTGATCCCCGCGCTTCTTGCTTTGGCGGTGGGACTGCTGCCTTCGGTAGACTTGCATTCGCTCTACGCAAAGTCGGATCCGATGCTCATTTTCCTCGCATGGCCGATCTCGCTCTGCATCCTTGAGGGACTCGACGCCGTAAGGAACGATGACAAAAAGAGAAGTTATTTCTATTCGATACTTGCCGGCTTCCTTTCGGTATACGCATATTTTTCGCATACCCGCGGAATCGTAGTTATCATCGCGCTGGTCATGACCAACGCGTGCATGCATCTGTTCACGAGGAAGAAGCCTTTCGCGTGGATCCCTTATATCGCATCGACCGGAGCGTTCATGGTACTTGAGCGCATCGTGTCGGGAGTTATCAAGAGAAATGTTCTGATCTACGGAACTAAACACGGAACGCTCGACAGCGCGGGACTCGGAGAGCTGAAGAACCTCGCGTCGAGGAGCGGCATCCTTTCGATGGTCAAGCTTCTCATCGGATGGCTGTACAATGTATTTGCGGCATCCTACGGTATGATCATCATCGGACTTTTTGTCACGATCTATCTGATATTCAAGACCTTTGCATATAAAAAGGCGTACGGCTCGCGCGAGGCTATTCCCTATAAGGAGACCGCGTTCGCGGCGTTCAGCTTTCTCAACTTCTGCGGTTCGTTCGCGATGGGAGCGCTGTTCTTCTTCCGCCCCGTGCATCAGTTTTTCCTGAATACGGACAGCGGACGCGCGGACAGAGTCGTGTTTGGCAGATACACGGTGTGCACGGTCGGACCCGTGGTGCTGATCGCGCTGTTCTGCCTTATCTACAGGAGTGACCTGCTGGGCATAAAGACCAAGATCGTATCGGTATGCTGCTACGCGGTCATTTTCCTGCTGTTTGTTTTCTACGTTTCACCGTGGATCGACGGGCACAGCGCGAACTCGAGATATTTCATCTCGCTGTGCACCTTTATGAAGTATCCTTACGAGGGCGGGACTTCGGCCGTGATCGAGAATATGTGCACGGCGCTCCGGTACGCGGGAGAGCTGGCGTTCGGTATTTTCGCGGCTATTCTGTTCCTTTCGTTCAAAGTCGGGGACAAGGGCTCCGAGCTTTACGCGAAGATCAGGAATCCGCTGATGCTTGGCGTCGTGGCAGTCTATTCGGTGATCGTCATTCTCGTGAACTTTACCGGCGCAAGGCTTGCGCGTGATACTTTCCTTTACGGACGCGTCAGCAAGACGGCTTCTGTACTTAACGATATCGCGGACAATACCGACATTGAGGAGAAATATCCGTTTGTCTTCGTTATCGACACCAATCTGAACATCAAGCATCACCAGGCGGCGTCGATTGCATATAATTTCGGAACCTATAAGACCCGCGTTGCGGATATGGACAATATGTTCATTGTCGCAAAGAAGGGCAGATTCTTAAGCCGTTACTGTGACGACGATTATTATCTGCTCGACAGCTTCGATTACAAGAAGGCAAATAAGGATATTGTTTACGTAAAGGGTGACGAGCTGGCGGCGGAACTTGAAGCCGCGGGCTACAGTCTTACAAAATATGACGGAGAGCTCACTTCGGGCAAGCACTGATCCGAAGAAGAGCACCGGGCAAGAGACAGGAGAGAGAGTATGAAACTGATAATCCAGATTCCCTGCTATAACGAAGCAGAGACACTTACCATCGCGCTTGACGCGCTGCCGAAGCATATTGACGGCATTGACAAGATCGAATATCTGATCATTAACGACGGAAGCAAGGACGACACCGTAAAGGTCGCAAAGGAATGGGGAGTCGACTATGTCGTTCATTTCTGCAAGAACAAGGGACTTGCGAAGGGCTTCATGGCCGGTATCGACGCTTGCTTAAGGAACGGCGCCGACATCATCGTAAATACCGACGCGGACAACCAGTACTGCGGCGAGGATATCGAGAAGCTTGTCCGTCCGATCCTTGAGAAGAAGGCGGATATCGTCATCGGAGAGAGACCGATCGACCAGACCGCGCATTTTTCGCCTCTTAAGAAAAAGCTTCAGCATCTCGGCAGCTGGACCGTGCGCGTTGCATCGGATACCGATATTCCGGACGCGCCCAGCGGATTCAGGGCGTACAGCAGGGACGCTGCGCTGAGGCTTAATGTTACGAATAAGTACACCTACACGCTGGAGACCATTATCCAGGCCGGCAATAACCGCATCCCGATGGAGTCGGTTCCGATCAGGACCAATCCCGAGCTGCGCAAGTCGAGACTTTTCCACAGCATGTTCGGCTATATCAAGAAGTCGTCGATCACGATCCTGCGCTCATATCTGATGTATAAGCCGCTCAAGTTCTTCGGCATCATCGGAACGATACTGAACGTTCTGGGTCTGGGACTGGCGATCAGATACATTGTCTACAAGTGCATGGGCGAAGGCGCGGGCCATATCCAGTCGCTGATCGTGATGGCCGTGTTCTTCATGGTCGGCATCATTACTTATCTGCTGGGACTGCTGGCCGACGTTATCGCTTCGAACCGCAAGATACTCGAGGATGTCCAGTACCATGTGAGACGTGCGGAGTACGATATTTACGAGATGAAGACGAAGCAGGAAAAAGAAGAGGGCGTAAAGGATGCAAAATGATCCGAATCTGCGTGATATAAATATTGCGATCACCGCTGCGAGCTACAGCGGAAACAAGGGCGCCGCCGCGATGCTGCAGAGCTCGATAAAGCAGCTGTATGCGCGTTACGGCAGCAGGCTGAACATTAAGCTTATGTCGGTTTATCCCGGCGAGGACCGCAGGCAGCTGCCCCATGATTTTGTCAAGGTGGTTCCCTGCAAGCCCGAGAGACTTCTGTTTATCGCATTTCCTCTTGCGATCCTTTACAGAGGGCTCGGCTGGATCCCCGGCGTGAAGAGGCTTCTATGCAAGAACAAGATCCTCCGCGCTTACAGCGAGACGGATCTTGTAATAGACGAGGCGGGCATTTCCTTTGTGGACAGCAGGGGATTTGTCATGAATACCTATGCCTTCGTGACGATGGCGGTTCCCATGCTGATGAAGGTTCCGGTAGTTAAGTATTCGCAGGCGATGGGTACCTTTAAAAACGGCTGGAACAGATTCCTCGCGAAATGGATCCTTCCGAAGATGAAGCTGATCTGCGCGCGCGGCAAGGGCACGCTCGACAATCTGGCCGGCATCGGCATTAAGGAAAATGTGAGGCTCTGCGCCGACGGCGCATTTACGATGGAGGACGATGAGGCGATCGCGAAGCTCGTTGCCGAGGCGACCGCTAAGGATGCGTTCTTCAATACAGAGGGCGAGAACAGGCTCGTCGGACTTTCCGTCAGCTCGGTTGTGGACGGAAAGTGCGCGAAGCAGGGCATCGACTATCGCAAGTCGATGGTTGATTTTGTCGATTACCTGACCGACAACGGCTACAAGGTAATGATCATCGCGAACGCAGCCCGCATCAAGAGCGAGAAGCCCAGGAACAACGACCTGCTGGTCGGCGACGACATTTATTCAAGAGTAAAGAACAAGGACGCGGTCCGCTGGTATCACAAGGAGATGGACGCCGAGGAGATCCGCGAATATATCGGACGCTGCAGATTCCTTGTTGCGTCGCGCTTCCACGCAATGATCGGCGCGCTTCAGCGCAAATGTCCCGTTCTCCTGATCGGCTGGAGCCACAAGTATCAGGAAGTGCTCGACATGTTCGGGCTCGGACAGTATGCGATCGATTTCTCGAAGCTCGAGCTTTCTTCCTTTATAGAGGAGTTCAAGCGTTTCGAGGTGGCCGAGGGCGAGATCCGCTCCAGGCTTGACAGCGAGAACTACGGAGCGGTTATGGACAGCTCCGCGAACAATATCAGATTCATTTCTGAGGTCATCGACAAGGTTGTTGCAGTTCCGAAGAAGACAAAGAAGCTTCTCGACGTGCAGAACCCCGGAAAGTACATGGGCTCTTTCGTAAAGTGCCGCATGGGCTACGCAGCCGACGAGAATATCCGTGCGAACGCAGCTTCCGGCGGAATGATCACCGCGCTGCTCGTCAACTGGCTCGAGACCGGGAAGATCGACGGCGCCTGGGTCAGCAAGACGGCGTTTGAAGACGGAAAACTTACCTATAAGACATTTATCGCCACGACCAAAGAAGAGATAATGGACTGCTCATCGAGCGTTTACATGGAAATGCCGCTGATGAAGCATATCGACATACTCCGCAATTTCAACGGAAAAGCAGCGGTCGTATTTACACCCTGCATGATGAGGGCCTTTAACAAGCTCTGCGAGAATGAGCCCGCGCTGAAGGAAAAGGTTGCGATCAGGCTCGGTCTGTACTGCAGCGGCAATCATACCGACAGGGCGACTACATTTTCAATGATCAAGTCGGGCATCGATCCGGCCGGCGCAGAGAGGCTTTATTACCGAAGAGGTCACTGGAGAGGCGAGTCCACCGTTATTTATAAGGACGGAAGCGAGAAGAACTTCTCTTATACAAAGACCATCTGCGCATACAAGAACGCGTACTTCTTCGAGAAGCCCGGCTGCATGTACTGCCAGGATCATTTTGCGAATGATGCGGATATCAGCTTCGGAGACATCTGGCTGAAGTCGATGAAGAAGAACCCCATCAAGCATACCGGCTGCATCATCCGCAGCGAAAAGGCGCTTGAGATGTACAACGCCGCGGCGGCAGCAGGCGCGATAGTCGAGAGACATATGAGCTCGACCGAGGCGATCAAGAGCCAGAAGCGCGCTCTCGTGTTCAAGTTCAACGCAGCGAAGGCAAAGGCAAAGGATATAGAGCGCAGGGGCGGAAAGTCAGAGCTCGACACCACGTCAAGATGCAAGTGGAATCACAGACTTGCCTACAGACTTGCGGAGAAGAACAGACGCTATTCCGAGGAACATCCGGACAAGCTGTTAAAGAAGCCCATGTGGCTTATCTACTATTATATGTGCTTTATCAGAGTGCTCCTGAGCTTCTGAGTTGATCGCCCGGGTGCAGAGCCGGGCAGTGATGTGAAAAACAGTCTGATATTTATGTCAGTACAAAGGAACGGAAATGGAAGACAAGGAAATATCCGAAAACAATACACAGGAAGAAATAAAGAATACGGAGACTGAGGACACAGTTAATACCTCGTCCCCCAAGAAGAAGACAAAGAAGGACAGGATACTGCAGATCGTCAAGATCGTATTCCTCGTGGCCGTCTTTGCTTTCATGGGCAGATATTTCTACAGGAACTGGGACGATATCAAGAATCTTGACATGAAGCTCAACTGGGGAATATTCGCCGGATCGATGCTTCTGTACTTTGCCTACAAGCTGATGCTTGCGGGACTGTGGCATTATATCACTTATCTTTACAATGCTTCGATCAGGCTGCCCGACGCGATCACCGCATATCTGTACTCGATCCTCGGAAAGTATATTCCGGGCAAGGTATTCATGCTCGCGGCGCGTATTCCTCCTTATAAAGAAAAAGGAGTGCCGATCAGAAAGGTGACGGTAGCCTTCCTTTTAGAGAATGTGTGCACGCTTCTCGGCGCAGGCTTCTTATTCCTTGTATCGCTGTTCTTCTTCCCGAACGATCTGCTCAAGGATTATATGTTCGCGGTAGTTCTGTTTGTGATACTGTTCTTCATTTGCATTAACCCGAAGATCATCAATTTCTTCCTGAGGATCGTCGGCAGGCTGATGAAGAAGGATGATATGGAAATCCCGTTCAGTTATCTTCAGATGATCAAGGTCGTTCTCCTCTTCATCTGCAACTGGATCATCGTGGGAACCGGCTTCTATATGCTGACCTGCTCCATTTATCCGCTGCCCGTATCCCAGTGGCTCTATGTCGGAGGCATCTACGGCCTGTCCGCTATCATAGGAATCATAAGCCTGTTTGCTCCTTCGGGTATCGGAGTCCGCGAGGGTATCCTGATCCTCGGCCTCAATCTGATCATGCCCAATGAGTATTCGGTCATCATCAGTATAGTGTCCAGACTCTGGGCAACGATAGCCGAGCTGATACTGATCCTCGGGGCCTTCATTATAAATACAGTAAAGAAGCATAAGAAAAAAGAAAAGGAAAAACCGCAATTTTCAGAGCTATAGATGCAACAGACAAAAGAATGGCGAGTTGTATATACAATAGGCAAAATTCTCTTTCGACTCCGAGCAACAAATGCAGT
>CAMZAI010000058.1 GCA_947304065.1 uncultured Clostridia bacterium
CGTATGCGTTACCGCATATCGAGGGTGCGTAGAATATCAGTGTAAGGAAGGCTCTCAGCCAACCCTTGAACTCATTGATGATCCACGCGAAGAGCAGGCACATGAAGTAGCTGACGGGGCCCGTTACAACGGCCAGGATCAGTGTGTTCTTCAGCGACTTGATGAAGATGTCGTCTTCGAGGAAGAGCTTGATGTAGTTCTTCCATCCGATGAACTGCGGCATTTCCAGCATGTTGTAGTAGGTGAAGCTGAAGATCATCGCCATGCCTACCGGGAGCACCGTAAAGAAGAAGAACAGGATGAAGTAAGGAGCAAGCATCAGATAGGAGGATCTGCTTTTCTTCATCTGATCCCACAGCGTCATTCTGCTGCGCGGTATGGTCGATACCGTATGACTGGTATATTTTTCCACCGATTTGCCCTCCTTCCTCAGTCAAGTCCAAGCTCTGCGCGCTTGTAGTCTATTTCCGCATTGATGTAGATTACCTTGTCCATCAGTTCCTCACGCGGCGAAGCCGTATCGGTCTCGGTAACTACGGTGTAGAATGCGTTGTTTACGTTACGCCATGAATAATATCCGCCGGGTACCTGCGGGATACCGCGTACGCACTGCATCGATACCTGAAGTGCGCGGAAGTCGCTTACAGGCCAGCTCATGTTCGTGAACGCTTCGTAGTTCGCGGTGGGAACACGTGCCGCGGAACCCATCAGGGATTCCATCTCCCGTCCGTAAGCGGTCTGTGTCTCAGCCGAAGACCACCACTTTACGAACTCCCAGCTCTCTTCCGGATAATCCGTATCCGCCATGATCATGCTCGCAAGTCCGGTACATGCAACAGAATGATCCACACTGCCGTCCTCATGCACCATGCCGGGGATCTGTGTAAAGCTCCATAAGCCGGCGATATCGGGAGCGGATACCGCGAAATTGTTGTAGTCGGTGTAGTCCGCGATGATGATCGGGCACTCACCTGTACGGAAACGTTCCTCAACGGATGTGGAACGGTCGATCTTGTAGTCTGTGTAGTAATTGCAGAATACCTTGAACGCGTTTACCGCGATGTCCGAATCAAGAGCCGACGCCTTCGAATCCTCGGTGTAATACTGTCCGCCGTGCTGATAGAGGATCGATGCGAAAAGCTGCTCGTTCGGGAGCATTCCGAATTCCATCTGGTTCTTCGAAAGGACTGACATCGCAACCTTTACGTCATCCCATGTCTCGGGAAGTTCAAGTCCGATCTCCTTTAAGATATCCTTTCTGTAGAACATAACCGGGAAGGTTATGGTCTCGGGCAGCGCATACAGCGCTCCGTTGTACATGAACTGCTCATAAGCCGCATCCGGGAATCTGGTGAGCACCTCCTGCCAGTCGGAGAACTGCGTAAGGTCGAGCACCGCATGTCTGATACCGTAGTTTACCGGCGTATCGTTGCCCGTGTTGAGAACCGCGCCCGCGATACCGTTGGTATTCGCAACCTGGATCGCAACGTCGGGGCCCTCTCCGACGAGAGTCGCCTTCAGCAGTGTCGACATGTCAACGAGCTGTACGTTAACGCTGATGCCGCTCTTATTTGTAAATGTCTCGTCTATCAGAGACTTGATAACGTTTGCCTGGTCACGTCCGGAACCGATCCAGAGGGTGATGACCTTTGTGTCTTTATCTTCCGCTACCGAACCGATCTGGTTGTAGTCGATGATGAATGAATAGAACAGACGGCTGATCTCGTGTCCGGCTCTCTTAAAGAAGCCTGACTTTGTGATGCCCGACTTGGTGTCTGCCGAGTGTACGCTGAACGAATCGAGCGCGAGAGGCTGGCTGATAACCTGTGTGATCCAGTTACCGCAGGCTCTGACGTTAACCTTGTAGGAGCTGATGACCTTTACGAAATCGTCGTTGTCCTTGATAAGGTCGTCGAGCTGGTCTCTCATCGTGAGCAGAACCGTTTTCTTATCCGAGTTCTTTCCCGCAACGATGTCGAGTCTTTCGATCGCCGCGTTCAGGATATCCCTTGTGGCGATCAGGTCGCCGGTCAGCTCGGGCAGCGAAGCCTCGATCTGATAGTCGCGGTATCTGTCCGGTGAAACGCCGGTGATCTTGATCACGCGGCGGTAAATGTCGTTAAGTCTCTGAACCGCTTCTTCAACCATTCCTACGATGCTGGAGAAATCACCGAGTACGACTTCCATGCGGATCGTATGGGTGCCCGCTTCGAGGTAGAATCTGAAGGGCTCTCCGTTCTCGTCCGAAAGGGTATCGATCTTCCAGTTCTGCGCGTAGGCGAACTCATAATTGTCCAGCTCCGAGAAAGGAACGCTGCCGTCGATCGAAATACGTCTGGAAACCGCAACACCCCGGCTGAAACTCTGCTTGTCGTGCATTGTGATCTCGTAGTAACCGGTCTCGGGCGTATCAAACTGCCACTCGATCCACTGTCCTACGAGTCTCCATGAATTGCCGCCGACAGTGTTGTTGAGAAGCATTTTTGAGCTGGCCGGATAAACTTCGGGAGAGCTCTGGTCCTGCTGGGGATAGAGCATCTGCGAGGAAGCCTTTGTAATGTTCTCTGCCTGGATAAGGATCTGATGTCCCGATGTATCCTTTGCGCCCGCGGCGTCGTATGCAGCCTTAACCTCGGCGTAGCCGGATACGGTCTTCGCGTTGTCAAAGATAACTGAACCGATGATAACGGGCTCCTTGATCGAAACGAATGTAACGGTATGCTTGCCCGCTGTAAGATAAACGGCCAGAGGAGTGGTGATATAGCCGTCGCTGTCGTAAACGTAACGTGTCTGCCACTCGGGAGCTTCGGTCATTCCGGGCTTCACGTCGTTGCCCTGGTTATCCTTTTCCCATGTATAGACCATCGTGCCGTTCCCGCCCGCGGTCTTCTCTCCCTTTGCGGTCCAGACTCTCGAAAATGTAACGAGCGACATCTCCTTGAAGGGAAGCTCGCCGTCGATGAAGATTGCGCGCTCGATATCGGAGTTCTTGCCGGTGGTCGGGTAATACTCGAGAGACATGTTGTAAAGTCCGGTCTCGGGAATATCAACTTCATATTCGATGAGCGAATCCTCGGAAGTCAGAACGCTGTCTCCGTTCCGGTGCTCTCCCGCTCCCACAGTCGCGTCGCTTACAGCGATCTTTACGGGCTCTGCGGGCTCGCCGCCCTCTTCATAGCGTACAACGGAATCGGCTCCGACAACGACAGTCCTCTCGGGAGTCGCTTCCGAAGCGTGCGCCGCATGATAGTCATTGTATGAAGGGATGGAATCGTCAATATTGTAGGTGCCGATGATATCCTCAAAATCATCCATAGAGATATCGGTCACGGCCATGGTCCTGATCGCGCCCGAATATGCAAACACCTGAAGAAGGAGCGCCATAACCATGATCAGCGCCATTCTTTTAATTCCGATCTTGTTCCTCATAGTCTGCTCTCTCCTTCAAAGCTTTTTATTGTACCATTTTTCCGCCTCTTCCGAGCCTTCCTCGAAAGCGGGCATATATTTTCTCATAACGCGCTCCATCAGAAACGTAGCGCCGAAAAACGCGAATCCGGGAAATAACGCGAATCCCCAGGGCATCAGATATACCAGCAAAAAGCTGATACCGAACATCAGCACGATGCCGATCGATGAAACGAAATGCCTGAAAGCCGTGATAACGCCGAATTTCAGGATGTCAAAGCCCTTCCTGTCAAAGCGCGAAAGCTCGAAAAACACGAAAAAGAAGGTCATCAGCCATACGAGCGTTACGACGATCAGTATCATGAACATCGCGTTGCCGAAGGAATCCGTTCTCTCCTTCAGATAAACAAAATCAAAAACGATGACCAGCGCCGCGATCACATATCCGGTGCCGAGCGCCAGACCCTGTCTGATATTTCGCGCGAAGGATCTGAAGTACTCCTTCCAGACATAGCCCTCATGGTGCCTTACAGACTTTGCCATCGCGTAATAGCCCGCGGTGAATGCCGTACCCGCAGTGATCAGCGGGATCGAGCACAGGACCGTGAACAGTCCCACAAGGAACGAGCCTATTATCATATCCGCGATCCTGTTCAAAGGTCCTTCGGGATCGAGTAATTTGCCAAACAATATAAAAACCTGCCTTTCACGCCGGAGCTCATTCCCCGTCGTAATACCAGCCGTCCTCCCTCTCGGACGGTTTCGGGATGAACCGCTTAAACGCCCTCTCGATGATGTATGTCGAGCCGTAGCACGCAAGCGGCGGAACTATCAGTGTAAATCCGACCGAAAGCTTCAGGCACAGATAAACCGTGAGCGCCCAGCCGGCTATCAGAAGTACGGTAAAGTAACAGTATCTTCCTGCTATGGTAAATGTCAGTGAAACAGTCTTTTTGAACGCAAGCTTAAATCTCGATATCACGGGGAATATCCAGACCGTAAAAGCGGCCCAGACAATCAGCAGGATATCGTAAACCGTGACCCACAGCGCGGCATGTGCGGATCCGTCAGGATCGTCCTTCGTGATATAGATCGTGCGGTTCAGCAGGAGCAGATATCCGATCGCGGCGAGCAGCACAGTAAAGATGATGCCCTTCAGCACATTTCGCTTAAAAGCCGAAAAGAATTCCCTTACGGGATATCCTCTCTCTCTTCTGACCGTCTTTATCATCGCATAATAAAATGCACTCAGCGAGGTTCCGAAAGTTACGACCGGGATGCTGCACAGCAGGAAT
The DNA here is from genome assembly GCA_947304065.1 of uncultured Clostridia bacterium. GTDB lineage: Bacteria > Bacillota > Clostridia > Lachnospirales > Lachnospiraceae > RUG11977. The sequence continues at coordinate 4,704 of CAMZAI010000058.1, forward strand.
AATATTCCGAGCAGAAGTGAATTCCCGACCGTATTGATAAGTGTCATCAGTCTTCCTTCCGAATACTGATCGTTCTTGCTATCGTCTGCCGCCAATTTCAGTCATCCTCCAAACGGTAACTTCAGCTTTTGCGAAATCGTTTTCGCGTATTGTTATAAATAATCGCCTTAGTGCATTATATATTGCTGATTCGTGCATCCCGCGGGAGCTCTTTTTTGCATTATATCATTTAAATTACTAAAGCACAAGAAAAACATCCGCCTGTTTTTGAACACTTTGCACAATTACCTTCTCTTCATCGAAGATTTGCGGTAAATCGTTTTCGTGGCGATCAAAATTTTTTCCGGAGGGAAGTCGGGATTCTCGATCCTCCATATCAGCTGCTGCACCAGTCTCTTGCCGAGCATCTGGTGATGGATGGATACCGTGGTGAGTCTCGGCTCTACCTGAGTGAGGACTTCTTCGTTGTCAAAACCGGTGACCGCGACGTCCGTCGGGCACTTAAGTCCCTTCTTTGCAAGCGCCCTTATGCACTTTAAGGCAATGTCGTCGTTCGAGCATACGATGGCCTCCGGCATATAGGCAAAGCCTGCTACGATCCTTTCTACCTCAGGATTCGAATACATTTCGGGAAGGTGTTCATTAAAGATTATGCGTCTGTCTATCTGCATGCCATGATCGGAAAGCGCCGCGCAGTAGCCCATGTAGCGCTGTCTGATCGTCTCGCAGTAGGTAGTGTCGCCGATAAAGCCGATGGATCTGATGCCCTGTGAGATAAGATTCTCCACGATCTGCTTCACGCTGTTCCTGCCTTCGCAGATGACCGAATCGCAGCTGTGCTCGACATCGAAATCACCGTACGGACAGTCAAGGAAGACGGTCGGAAGTTTCTTTCTAAGGATCTCACGTGTGTAAGCGGGCTTGAATATGCTCATAAGGATGACCGCGTCCACTCCGTCCTGGAAATCGCGCGGAAGCACAAGCTCCGCCTCATCCTCCGCCGATACGAAGTTCAGTCGCATGCGGCAGTTGTTGCGGTTAAGCTCATCGGAAATACCGACCACGATCGTGTTCCAGAATACGGAAAGCTCTCTCTTCGCAATGATGATCACGGTCTTATTGTCAACCGAATTCTCGACGAGCTTATACTCCTCGAGGATCTGGGGACTCATCTTCTGATAGCCCATCTCCCAGGCCTTCTTGATAACTGACATACGGGTATCGTACGCAACGGTATCGCTGTTCGTAAGCGCCTTGGCGACGGTATTGCGCGACAGCCCCAATTCAGCCGCGATGTTCTGTATCGTAACCTTTTTGATCATAAAATGCACACCTCATACATGATATGCACACAGTATATAATACATTTTGTGCATTTTCAAGTGCATTTTAAAATTTTTGCACAATAAAAAGTTTAAGAAAAGCAGACTTTTGCAAAAATTTGTACAAAAGTCTGCTCCATTCATGAGTTTGTCTTATATAAAGCCATTATACGATTAACCGCATCCCGAAGGCTGACATTCTCAACTTCGGCATCGGCCCATTCGGTATAGAACCTGCCCCGCTCCTCAAAGAGCTTCTCAACGCCCTTCCCCGCGGAAAGCGGTCTGCCCTTGACCGAGAGCTTATCGAGATCGCGCCTGATATATACTATAAAACCGAGGTTCTTGAGCACCGGAAAGTTTTCCGGACGTGTCACGACGCCGCCTCCCGTGGCTATGCAGGCGCGTCCGTCCGGCTTCAGGCTCTTCAGTACCTCGCTCTCGCGCCGCCTGAACTCCGGCTCGCCGTATTCGGTAATGCACTCGGCCGGCGTCATCCCGTTCTGCCTCAGGAACTCCTCGTCGGCGTCGATTATCCTGAATCCGTGTTCCTTCGAAAGTATCTTAGATACCGTCGATTTGCCGCAGCCCGGCATCCCGATCAGCACAATGTTTTTGAGCCCCGGCGTTCCGGTCCGCCCGTGCGTGTCTTTGTCCGCATTGTCATGCAGGATGCAGCTTTGCAGCAGCCTGCGCCTCAGTTCTTCATTCACCTTAAATACACCCTGTTCTTATTCTTTCTCCGGCCTTGTAAGCCCAAAATGCAGATAGCCTTCTTTTGTCACGATCCTTCCTCTGGGAGTCCTTGCGATCAGTCCGGACTGCACCAGATACGGCTCGTAGACTTCCTCCACCGTGCCTGCATCCTCTCCGATCGTCGTGGCTACGGCTTCTATTCCGACCGGTCCTCCGTCGAACTTGTCGATCATCGTATGCAGGATCGCACGGTCAATATTGTCGAGACCGAGCCTGTCGACCTCCATCAGGTCGAGCGCGTAATTCGCGACATCGAGAGTGATCCTTCCGTCATATTTGATCTGTGCAAAATCCCTCATTCGCTTTAAGAGGCGGTTGGCCAGACGGGGCGTTCCTCTCGAGCGTCGTGCGAGCTCCTTTGCTCCGTCGGGATCTATCGTGACTCCGAGCACCTCCGCCGACCTGTTGATGATGCACTCCAGCTCGTCTATCGTATAGAACTCAAGCCTGTGGATCACGCCGAAACGGTCTCTTAAGGGCGCCGTGAGCATTCCCGCTCTCGTAGTGGCGCCTACCAGCGTAAAATGAGGCAGGTCAAGTCTGATCGATTTTGCCGCGGCTCCTCTTCCGATAACGATATCAATGCAGAAGTCCTCCATCGCGGGATACAGCAGCTCCTCAACCTGGCGGTTCAGCCTGTGTATCTCATCGATAAAGAGAATATCGCCTTCCCTGAGATTATTCAGTATCGCGGCCATATCTCCGGCCTTCTCGATCGCGGGGCCGGCCGTGGTCTTGATATTCACTCCCATCTCGTTCGCGATGATGCCCGCGAGCGTCGTTTTGCCGAGTCCCGGAGGTCCGAAGAGAAGCACATGGTCCAGCGCTTCGCCTCTCTGCTTTGCGGCCTCTATATAGACCTTAAGATTCTCCTTGGCCTTCTTCTGTCCTATATAATCCTTCAGCAGCTGCGGTCTTAATGTTCCCTCGATGCTGCTGTCCTCGACCGTGAACTCGGTCGTGATCATTCGTTTTGCCATTTGTCTCCGTTCCGTGCCCAATTAGTTAAAGCACGCTTCCTCCGTTTTTCGTACGCCGATATCCGTGTGTCTTCAGATGTATTTGAGCGCCGCTTTCAGCAGCTGCTCTACGGTAGTTCCTTCCTCTGCGGGGACGCTGCGCACTGCCTTCAGTGCCTCGCTTGACGAATAACCGAGCGCTGTGAGCGCCTGTACAGCCTCGTTCTTTATCTCCGCCGTTTCATCGCTCTCGGGTGCAGCCTTGGCCGCAGCTGCATTTACGCCGAGATCCGCCGCGCTGATACCGCTGTCAAAAGTATCCTCAAGCTTAAATTTGTCCTTGAGTTCGATGATCAGCTTGCTTGCAGTCTTCGCACCGATGCCCGGAGCCTTCGCGATCGCCTTTGCATCCTCGGCGAGCACAGCAAGCATCAGGTCCCTCGTGCTCATGTGTGAAAGGATACCGAGCGCGCCCTTGGGTCCGATGCCGCTGACCGTGATCAGGTGCTTGAACATCGCAAGCTCCTGCCTGTCCGCAAAGCCGAACAGCGCGATCCCGTCCTCCTTTACCTGCAGATACGTATAAAGCTCGACCTGAGTACCCTGCGCGCGCTCCATTGCGCACAGAACATTGTAAGGAACAAAAACCTCGTATCCTATCCCGTTCACGTCGATCACTACCGACTGTTCATTCCTGAACAGGACATCTCCCCTGATGTATGAAATCATAACCGTTCAAACTCTCCTCTTCCAAAATCCAGATTGCCCTCATCCACATACTTGAGGACAGTATATGTGCTGATATCCAGCGCCTCCGCCACCTGTATCGCATTGCTGTGCGGATAATGCTTCAGATACGCTCTGATCTGCTCATATCTCATTTTGTCGATATCCTTGCAGAACGGGCAGCAATATCCCGGTTTAAGGTCATAATACTGCATTCTGCAGTGCTTGCATGTGTTGATCATAGTCCGTCATACCTCACTCGCAAACAGGTTCAAAAACCACTGAAGAAGCTTATCCCATTTCGACCGCTTCTTCCACTCCTCATAACTTATCTCACGGCTGCATTCGAAGGTACGAAGGAAATCCTCCTCCGCTTCTTCGATGAACTCGCGGTCCCACACGAGCGCACCGCATTCATAATGCAGGAAAAGGCTCCTGTAATCAAGATTTATGGTTCCTATTATGCCGCAGTCACGCGTGATAAAATTCTTGATATGTATAAAGCCGGGCGTGTACTCATAGATCCTGACTCCGCCCTCCAGCAGCCTTCCGTAGTTATACTTTGTCAGAAGATTAACCATCTTCTTGTCCGGTATTCCGGGCGTCACGATCCTTACGTCAATGCCCGATTTCGCCGCCCTGATGAGCGTATCCCCGAGACTGTCCTCGATCACGAGATAAGGCGTCGAGATATAGAGAAAATCGTTCGCACCCGCACAGAAAGCCGTGACCGTATCGTAGATGGGATTCTCGGGATTATTCTCGGGCCCGTCGGAAATGATCTGGCAGTAGGAATGTTTATTGTCCACGCTGACCGTGGGCCTGTATCTGTCGACGTCCGTTTCCATCACATGCACGATCATGTCCCACATGCCGATGAAGGTCGTCGTAAGTCCCCAGACTCCGGCTCCGACGATTCTTACGCCGCCGTCCTTCCAGTGTCCGAAACGCTCGATCGCGTTCACGTATTCGTCGGCCAGATTAAAGCCGCCGGTATAGCCTATATTGCCGTCGATCACCACGATCTTCTGATGATTGCGGTAATTGAGATAAAGCCTGTTCAGATAGCGCGTTATGCGGTTAAACCTCGCGGTCCTGATCCCCGCTTTCTCCAGCTCGTTCCAGAACTGGTCGTCGGTCCTCAGCATAGAGCCGAAATCGTCGTACTGGATGCGGATCTCCACTCCCTTTGCCGCCTTATCGACCAAAACCGGCTTTATCCGCTGCCACAGCACTCCGTCCGCGACGATGAAAAAGCTCATGAAAATGAATTTCTCAGCCTTCTCCAGATCCTCTATCAGTGTTTCGAAGGCGATCTCGCCCGAGTCAAAATATCTCAGCTCATTCCCCGAAGTGATCGGGAATCCGTAATTCTGCGCCAGCCCCGCAAGTCCCCTGTATTCACGGAAATCCTCGCGGAAAGCCTCGAACACGGCCGGATCCGGCTTATTAAACGTTCTGGAATTATTAAGATAAGACAGATGCCTGCTGCGGATCTTCTTCGTGCCCTCGGGCCGTCCCCATAGCAGGTACATGATAAGCCCCGCGATCGGAAGCACAGCGATTATGACCATCCATCCGAGCTTAAAGCTGTTGCTCGCACGGTCGTTCACGATCATCGTAACCGCGATAATGCAGACTACGTCAACGAATATATACAGCAGCAGTCCGAATCTCGCCAGCCTGACAGCCATAAAAAACACGAGGGCGAACTGCATCAAAACAAGAACAGCCACCACGGCTGCCCTTATCATTCCACTCAGATATGTCTTGATAAAACCCTTGCCAAACATATATTCATCATAGCTCACGAGTACTTATAAATCAAGAGTACGCCGCCTTTGTTTACCTTCCATAACTTGCTTTTCCGCAGTAAAAGAATTACACTTTATTTTATTATATCTCTATTTCGCTCCGAAAGGAAAACACTCATAAAAAAAATGATACTCCTCGCCTTGGCAATGGCCGCAGTCTGTTTCGCGTACATCCTGATCCGAGGCGACAGATACGAAGTTGATTATAAAATACCCTATACGCTTGAAAATCCCCGCCTTGAGATCTCCGATGGGAGCGAGCATATAGAGGTCAGCAATCTCACAGTCGGCGACGGTGCGATCAGGTTCACCGTGCAGGCGGTGTCTGAAGGCATAGCTGAGGTTTCGATCTATGGAGACGATGCTTACGGGAATATGTTTATCTTTTATGTTCACAAGACCGGCTTCATCACCGAGGGTTCTCTGTTCGGCGACTGCACGGGCGGCAACATCATAATCATCATGATGACCGTATATGCAGCGATCGTGCTGGGCATCTTCATCAAAAAATACCGCAACGGTACCCGGAAAAACTATTATGACTATCACAACATTACGCTGCTCGGTATGATACTCTTCGTTTCGACTGCCATACTGAGCAATGTGTTTTTCGCCTTTAACCGGAACGGACTTCTCGACTTCATCCGCGGTATTCTCAACGCATCCGCACTGACAGTCTTCTTCATCCCGTTCGCCATGCTGATCACACTCGGCGTACTCATCAGCAATCTCGTGCTGATGAAAAAGGAAGGCGTAAATAAAAAGAATATCCTCGGAACCTTATTCTCATTCGGATATCTTGTTTTCCTCATCTTCCCTCTGTTCTTTGAGGGCTTCCTTCAGCTGCAGGAAGTAATCGATGTGCATAAGGAAAAGAGCTTTGCGCACTATTTCGAAATGATCGCTGTCAACTTCAGCTATGCGGTTACCGCATACATGACCGTCATCCTTTTTGCCACGATCATCATGGGCATCAGGGCTGCGCACAGAACTCCCGCTTTTAACAAAGATTTCATACTGATCCTTGGCTGCCGTATCCGCAGGGACGGCACTGTCACGCCTCTATTAAAGGGCAGAGCCGACGCCGCGATCCGCTTCGCAGAAAAACAGATGAACGCTTCAGGAAAAGAGTCACGTTTTGTGGCGTCCGGCGGACAAGGCTCCGACGAATCGCTGTCCGAGGCGGAGGCGATCAGGAATTATCTTCTGAGCTGCGATATCCCCGATGCAAGGATCATCACCGAGACCAGTTCAAAGAATACTGCCGAGAACTTCAAATTCTCTTTGGAAAAGATCAAAGAGAACACGGCGGATCCCAATCCCGGCATTGCTTTTGCCACAACAGGTTACCATGTATTCCGTTCCGGCTACATTGCCACCAAACAAGGCATTCACGCCGAGGGTATCGGTTCAAAGACCAAGTTCTATTTCTGGATCAACTCCTTCATCAGAGAGCTGATCGGAACTCTGGTATACGAGAAAAAGAAGCACCTGCTGGTAATAGCGACACTGTTCGCAGCCGTTGTGGTCATGAGCAGCATAGTATTTCTTTCAGTACTGTATTAAAATGCGGCCAGGCTGAACAGCTTTACAGTCAGCATTTATATCAGGCATTCACTCCGCTGAAAATGTGGTATACTGATTAGCAGAGGGGAAAATACTATGATCATCAGACGTACACCGATAACCGAAAAACAGGATTTTATGCAGGCCGCGCGCCTTATCTGCGCCCTTTCGGCGAACGAGAACGCTGCAGACGGCGGCGAAAGCATGCTCACGAAACCGGATGACCTTCTGTTTTTTGATATCGAGACCACGGGACTTTCAGCGGACACATCATTTCTTTACCTGATCGGCTGCCTTTATCTGGATAATGGCGAGCCGGTCCTTTCGCAGTTCTTCTCGGAAGGCATCGGTGAGGAATCGCTCCTTATCGCGGAGTTCGACAGGCTGCTTAAAGATCATCCCATCCCCGTCCATTTCAACGGTTCTACATTTGATGTCCCCTATCTTGAGAAAAAGCGGCATAAGCTCGATATTCCCAGCCCAGACATGCGCGGCGGAGGCTTTGATATTTACAGGCTCCTGAAACCTTTCAAGGCGCTGCTCGGAACGGGATCGATGTCCCAGAAGCGGCTGGAGCTGTTCTGCGGGATCGACCGCAGGGATATGTATGACGGAGGCAGACTGATCGAAGTCTATAACCGGTATATTGCCATGCGCAGGCTTGAATTCCTGCGTCAGAAAGCCGATTCCGTATATGTGGCGAACTCGGCTTCCGGTCTGACTCTTGCGGGTCCCGAAAGCTCCGGCGAACTGCTCGAGCTTCTTTTCCTGCACAATTTCGAGGATGTCCTGTATATGCCGAAGGTGGCACACCTGCTTTCCCTGCCTGCCTTCATCGGTGGCGGATACACGCTCTCTTCCTGTGAACAAACTGAAAAAGGAGAGCTCAATATCGCTCTCCTTCCCGATTTTGAAGAAACGGATTCCGCGCTCAGGGGAACGCATACATGCTACTGCAATCCTTCCTCTTCGATCAGCCTCCGCGCCGAAGGCCAACGCTTTGTCTTTTGCATCCCCGCAGTATCTGAGGAGCTGAAGCTGTTCTATCCCGATTACAAAAACTATTTCTATCTTCCCGCCGAAGACAGCGCTGTCCACAAGAGCGTCGGCAGCTTCGTAAACAGCTCATACCGCGTCAAATGCAAGGCGGACAACTGTTATACGCGCCATACGCTCGAGTATCTGCCGCTCGCCGGCGAGCTGGGGAAGAACGATATTTTTCCGTTCCGCGTCTTTAAGCGCTTCTACTCCGACAAGTTCGGGTATGTGAGTGCGGAAGAAGTGCTTGGGAATCAGGAGTTCTTGGATATATATATACAGAGGTTAGTAGTGAA
>CAMZAI010000059.1 GCA_947304065.1 uncultured Clostridia bacterium
CACTTAAAGGAATGCCGCCGGCTGTAGTCTGTGCATTCTCAAAGCCGGCCGTTCCCGTGATGCGGAGTTCGAAATTCTTCATCCGTCCGGCTATCCTGAAGAACAGCCCGGTATTGTCCTTGCCGCGATCCCGGTAGTCCGCAGAAACACCGCACTCTTTAAGTATCACAGAAGTCAGTTTATCGTTCAGTACTCCGGTCAGACATCTGGTCAAAGACAGGCTGCTCCGGTCAAAATGAACTTTAAGGAAACCGGCCAATTCTTCTTCCGACATATCGGGGAACAGATCAAGCAAGATGCCGACAGCTTTGCCGCCGGACAGAGCGCGTGCCGCAGCACCCGAAGCGTTCATCACGGGAATTCCGGAAATTCCGGTTTTATTGAAAATGATCTCGCCGTATTCCTCTGAAACAGTATCCGGATCGACCAGCAGTCTCACATTTGCTTCATGCCGCACTCCGGCGATCTCTTTAAGAAACGCAGCATCCGAAGTAAGTCCCGTAAGCGCAGGCAGCGGCTCGATCACAGTATGACCGAGCTTCCCGCAGATATAATAGAACGACCCGTCGGTACCGAAACACGGTGAAGCCTGTCCTCCGGCAGCTATGATCAGCCGGTCGCAGAAGTACTCTTCCGCACCGCACCTGAGTTTAAAGCCGGAACCGCTTTTCTCAACAGTTTTCACACGGCAGTTGTATTTTACCGGAATTCCCAGTTCCTCCAGCCTGTTAATGAGAGCGTCACGTATAGATGCGGCCTGATTGCTGTGAGGATAACAGTAACCGTTTTTTATAAAAGCGGGTACGCCTAAAGTCTTAAAGAATCCCAGAACATCCGCATTATCAAAGCGTTGATAAAACGAAAACGCGTCTCCCGAACTGCTGCGAAAATCAGATCCCGATATGTTTTCATTCGTGAAATTGCATTTGCCGTTGCCCGTGGCAGGGATCTTCTTGCCGGGAACCGGATTGCGTTCCAGGATCAGTATGTCTTTTTCATAAACCGCCGCAGAGATCGCAGCTGCCATGCCCGAGGCACCGCAGCCGATAATGATCAGTTTATGACGGTTTGTATCACTCATATAAAAATCCTTTAGCGGAGCAGTTTCATCTTCTTTGCGGCCGAAACGAGGAAATCACCCTTCGGGAAGCCGCGAAGTTCCTCTTCCGATACGCCCTTTAAGAGCAGAAGCGCCGCAAAATAAACAGGTACCGCAACGATGATCGCGATGATCACTGCAACGGAATTGCTGTGCAAAAGCGCGAACAGCCCCTTAAATACGCCGAACGCGAGCAGTCCCATGATCATGGATGCTGCAAGAGGTATCAGGAATGTCGTCCTGACCTCCTGCCTGTAATCGAGGATGTCGCCGATCGATATCCAGTTAAGTATGCATACGAGCAGTCCGTAAGTCACATTGCCTATAACAAGTCCGTAAGCGCCGAAATTGAGCGGTCCGACCAGGATATACAGAAGCACGATATGCACGCCGAGCGAGATTGCCGAATGGATCACGGGCAGGCGCAGATGATCGATACCCTGCAGAATTCCGTTCGTAAGCGTCGATAAAGCAAAGAACACAACAGCGATACCGCCGAGCGTCATCAGTCTTCCGCTGAGCGGAGTATATGTCTTGTTGAACAGCAGGAGCAAAATAGGTCCTCCAAGGAATGAAAGGCCTACCGCGGAAGGGATCGCAACGACCATATTTACTTTGATCGAAGATGCGACCTTTTCTCTTACGGAATCAAGATTTTTCTGCTTATATGTGGCGGAAAGCGTCGGAACGATCGATACGCCGAAAGCGGAAGCTATAGCCACGGGCAGATTATACATCCATTTGTATTTGTTCGAATAAGCCTCGTAAAGCACGGCCTTTTCGGCCTCTTCCATTCCCTTGCCGAACATGATGCGGCTGAACATATAATTGTCAAGGATGCCGCTCAGCTGGTAGATCGTCTGGCTGAGGATGATCGGAAGCATCGTGAGCAGGATCATCTTCGCGATCTCGCCGTCGCTGTCACGCTCTCCGGTATGGTCTTTCAGGCATTTACGCGTAAAATAACCCGAATTGATCGAATAGATGAATACCAGGAAGATCAGTCCGAATATCGCGCCGACCAAAGTACCCGTCGTGCCGCCCGCAGCACCGTAAGCAGCCGCTTCAGCGCTGTCCTGATGCGCACGGATCAGTAGGTATGCAGCAAGAACACTGAATATAGCGTTGAATATCTGCTCGATTATCTGTGAAAATGCAGTCGGGACCATCGTTCGTTTTCCCTGGAACAGGCCTCGAATGATGCCCATTATCGAGAAAACAAATATCGTGGGCGCGAGCACTCTCAAAGGGATCGCTGCGCTCGGCCATTTCATGAACGAAGCCAGATTCTTCGCGAATATGAAAAGGATAAGCGATGCGATAAGACCGATGCCGCTCGAGAGCAGCATGCCTACCCTGAATATCCTGTTGGAATTAATGTACTGCCCTCGCGAATCCTTATCCGCGATAAGCTTCGAGACCGCCACCGGAACACTGTAGGTCGAAACCAGCAGCGCGATATTGTATATCTCGTAAGCGGTATTGTAATAGGCCATGCCTTCGGTCCCGACGATGCGAGTCAGCGGGATCCGGTAGACAAGACCGATAAATCTCGTGATAAGACCTGCTATCGCAAGTATTCCGCCTTGCAGCAGGTAATCGTTTTTACGTTTCTCACTCATCTTGCTTTGCCTCTATCGAGAGGTAATCTGTCCTGAAATCAGGGAATAATGAAATAAATGTCTTTCCGGGATTAATGCTCAGTACCTCTCCGTCCGAGCCGTAATACATCATGAAACCGGCTTTTTCGTTCTTTTTCCAGGTGATCGGAACACACTGACCCTTCGAGATGTAATATCCCTTGCCGGAAGTGTCCTCAAGCTCCATATCCTGGTAATCGTTGCGGTCCTTATCCCATTCATGAACGATCTGAATGATGATATTGGTGAAAGTCAGGGGCTCCTGCGTATTGTAATCGATATGGATGCCGCCGAACTGATATCTGTTGTAGAGCTGAGTCTCCGGATCGTACAGCATGTAAGGCTGGGTCCAGCGGTCATAGCTCAAAAGAACCTTGTAAGCGGGAGTCGCTTCGGGCCCCGAGTAAGTCAGAACCTCACCGTCGGCGCCGTATACGGGCGACTTGTCTGCAGGATAAAGCTGCTCTTCATTGAATACAAAATGATTCGGTGTGTAGCCTTCCTTATGCTCCGTGCGCCTCTTGTGATCCTCAAGATACTGATATGCGCCCATGAACGAGAAGAATGCGTTATGAGGGGACTCGATGTTCTTGTCACGGTAGAACACATCTCCGCCCATGCTCATGCCGTCCATATTGTCCTTTATGCCCATCTCTTCCATCTTGTCATAGGCATAATAAGCGCCGCCGAAATGAACGTAGATCGCATCGTACTCGGTAGCCACGCTGACATAATAATGTCTTGCGCTGCGGATCGAGCCGAGTCTGGCAGCGCATGCGGAATCCTCGTCAACGCCCTCGTATACGCCCATAAGACGGGTAATACCGCCCTCTACGAGCGCTTCATAAAGGATCTTCGCATCTCCTACGCCGCTCTGGGGATTCGCATAGATGATATTGTTGAGCATCGCGCAGAACGGACGCTTCCGGGCTGTTTCTTCCTTTATCCATCCGCCGTCAAGCTCGGAACGTACTTCTCCTATATGGAGATCGGGCGTCGGAGTCGGCGAAGGGCTCGGAGTGGGTGATACTGTGGGCTCTGCCGTAGGCTCCGGAGTAGGCGTGGGCGCTGCCGTAGGCGTGGCCGAAACTAAAGCCGAAGTATCGGGCACCGGGGTATCATTACTCTTCTTTGAGCCGTTTACGCAGACGATAATGATAACAACTGCAGCAATGATCACAGCTGCCGCTATACCGAGCACGGTATATAAAAACTTCCGGTCTTCCTTAAGTCTCGAGATAAATCCCGGAATGATCTCATCTTTAAGTTTGTTAAAGAACTCTTTCATCTGTTTATTCCCGCATCATCAAGTATTTGTTTCTGAAGAGGCTCCATGACCAGACGGTCGGCTTCTTCGATATGATCGTAACCGATCAGGTGGAGCATGCTGTGCACGATAAGGAAGCAAAACTCACGCTTTACGCTGTGTCCGTATTCCTTCGCCTGCTCGAGCACTTTGTCGGCGCTGATCACGATGTCGCCGAGCATCAGCTCGCCGGTATCGGGATTAAAACAGTCCTCTCCGCCGTCGTCAAGCCACGAATAATCGCCTGCTTTGGGGAAATCAGCCATCGGGAACGAAAGCACGTCGGTAGGTCTGTCTATATCACGGAACTCCTTGTTCAGTCTGTGAATACCGGGATTGTCGGTAATGGTAAGATTGACTTCGCATTCCCAGGGACAACCGGTTTTTTCGAGTACGAATTCGATTATCTCTTTGGCTTCCTTCTCAATGTCCATACTTAAGGAAACCTCTGTCTCGTTCTCAATCAACAGAGTCATAATTTGCTCCTTTGTCAATGAAATAAAGCTTCAGCAGCTGGATCTCTTCGTTGGAGAAACCGGCGAGTCGGAGTACATTCTGCTCCTTGCGGACCTTGATCGCATTCGATACGATCCTCTCCATCGGAACGGACTCGTTATTGTTCTTGCTGAGGTAATTCGCGGTATTGATGATATCGTCGCAAAGAAGCACAACGCCGGCCTCGCGGATGATCGGCAGATTGTTGTTCTTGTCCTTTATCTGGACGATCTGACGGATAAGATACTCGGGAAGTCTGTAAGTGTCTTTGAGTTTCGCTGCGTAGTCCTCTCCGAGAACCTTCTGCGCCTCGTGATAAAGACCGACAGCGTAGCCCATTTGCGCGTCGCATCCGATCAGTTCGGAGGCGTCGGAACTGATGCGCGCGATCTGCAGACAATGCTTATATATCTTGCTGTTCTTCGAAAGATCCTTAACATATTTGAACTCGGGAGAAATGGCGTCTTCCACGGCCACTGTCCTGTTCATCAGCTCGTCGATGCGGGCCTTCAGGTCGCTGTTCTTTGACTCGAGCTCAATATACTCCTGCTTCATGCGGTCTACGGTGTCTTGAGTCTCCTTATTTGAAGCGATAAGCTTTTCGTTCTGTTTCTTTCTTGAATCAAGCTCTCTCTTTAAGACCTTGTTGTCATGCTCAGTGGGAGTTTTTGCGGATTCCTTACCTGATTCCGCGTCATAGCCGGTGCCGAGCAATCTGATGAAATATACGCAGCTAAGGATCATCGTAGAGATAACTATTACAACGATCTCATTGGTCCCGAACGCGTCATGGAGCACAAATCCATTTGCCGCAATGGTAAGTATCGCGAAAAACAGGATACAGATGATGGCGGCAAATATAAGCGTCGGAATGTCTTTGAGCTTTTCGGAAAGTATGCAGATAAGAAGTATCAAAACCAGCAGAACCGCGATGCCTGCAAGTTTCTCGGGAGTGAAAAGCGCACAGAAGCCCGAAACGGCAGCGAGCGCGAACATCGACAGGGCGAGGTCGGCGTATACCGCGAGCAAAGTGATGGCTCCGAGCAAAAGCGTTGAAACAAGCGCCTCATAAGGCAGCCAGACCGCAAAGAAACAAACCGCGGGAACTGCAGCCGTAAGCACAGCGCGCGGAATGTCGCTCATTATATCTGATCTGTAGGTTTCGGCATAGAATGCGTAAACAAATGCAAAACAAAGAACAAAAGCAGCTGCGGCCCAGAAGCTCTTATAGGACGCCTTGGCAATGAACATTCCGAGGAACAGCGCCGCCGTGCCGAGGATCGGAGTCGCTATGGATACTATCCTGATCCTTCCTGCTTTTGCGTTACTGTTTTCTGTGTTCATGTCCGTGAGTACTCCGTGAATTAGTATTTTTTCTTTCAAAACGCTCGTAAGCGTCTACGATCTTCTGAACCAGAGGATGTCTTACGACATCGTGCGAGGTAAGAGTCGCGTAACCGATATCCTCGATGTCCTTCAATACTTTTATCGCGATATCGAGGCCGGAAACGGTGCCCTGAGGCAGATCCTTCTGAGTCGGATCTCCGGTGATTATGGCCTTTGACCCGAAACCGATACGCGTAAGGAACATCTTCATCTGCGCCGGAGTCGTGTTCTGCGCCTCGTCAAGGATGATAAACGCATTATCCAGCGTACGTCCGCGCATATAAGCGAGCGGAGCGACCTCGATCAGACCCTTCTCGAGATTCTTCTGGAAGCTCTCGGCGCCCATGATCTGGTAAAGAGCGTCGTACAGAGGACGAAGGTAGGGATCGATCTTGCTCTGAAGATCTCCGGGAAGGAAGCCGAGCTTTTCTCCCGCTTCGATTGCCGGACGCGTAAGTATGATGCGGTTGACCTCGTTGTTCTTAAAGGCGCTGATCGCCATGGCCATCGCGAGATAAGTCTTACCTGTACCGGCAGGTCCGAGTCCGAACACGATCATGTTCTTGCGTATAAGATCGATGTACTTCTTCTGACCGATGGTCTTGGGCTTTATGGGCTTTCCGGCCAGCGTAAATCCGATCAGGTCGTGGTCTATCTCGGTAAGGGCGCTCTCCCTGTCGTCCATGCAGAGCGAAAGCGCGTAATTGACATTCTGTTCGTTGATTATATTTCCGTTCTTCGCGAGCCCGACAAGCTGCTCGATAACCCTTACAGCCCTGTCGGCGTTCACCGATTCGCCTATAACCTTTAATTCGCCGTCACGCGCGATCAGCGAAATACCGAGCGTGCGCTCTATCTTTTTGATGTTATTGTCAAACTCGCCGAATATATTGGAAATATGCTCTTTGGGAATCGAAATAACAAATTCGTTTAAAGCCATATGTTTAAATATCTCCATGAAAAATTATCCAAACGCATAAACGTTCACTTTGATTATACCATATTTGCGATAAACAATATAGTTTTTTGAAAAATTTAGAAAATAAAAAAGCCCCCGAAAAACAGGGGCTTTGATATCGTTTGACTTAAATATCAATACTTTCTCTTGCGAGCAGCCTCAGACTTCTTCTTGCGTCTAACGCTGGGCTTCTCGTAATGCTCTCTCTTGCGGATCTCCTGCTGAATACCAGCCTTTGCGCAGTTTCTCTTAAATCTGCGAAGAGCGCTGTCCAGAGTCTCGTTCTCTTTTACAATAACGTTCGACATAGCCTCACACCAAACCTCCCTCCAGTTGTGAATTGTGCCGAATCTTGGGGTTTATGCCTGCATGCACGAGTTAAATTATATCATAATTTTTGTGTACGTCAACTGTTTTTTTAATTCTGTTCTTAAGGCTTACGGGATCGAACTCCAGTGAATCACGAAGCTGATTGGGCGTGCCCTGAACAATATACTGGTCGGGAAGTGCCAAATCGGTAAAGCTGCCGGTATAGCCGGACTTCAGCAGATGCATCGCAACTGCTTCTCCGTAACCGCCGCGTTCGACATTCTCCTCACAGGTAAAGATGATATCGCATTCCTTCGCGATCTCGTCCAGACATTCGTAGTCAATTGGGCTGACAAAGCGTGCATTTACAATGGTAAAGCTGTATCCGTACTCTTCCGAAAGCTCGGCTGCGATCTCATCGAGGACCTTTACCATTCTGCCGACGCCAAAAAGTGCAGCGTCATGTCCTCTTTTGATGATCTCCGATTTGCCCTTGACTATGGGAGCACGGAAATCGGAAAGTTTCTCGGTGGCCTTGCCTCTCGGATATCTGATAGCGCTGGGTCCGTCGTACGAGCAAGCAAACTCAAGCATGTCTTCAAGCTCATTCGCATTCTTCGGAGCCATAACGAGCAGCCCCGGAACATGCGAAAGGAATGACAGATCGAATATACCCTGATGCGTCTCGCCGTCATTGCCGACGATCCCGGCTCTGTCGATCGCGAATGTTACAGGCAGCGCGCCGAGTGCCACATCATGAATTATCTGATCGTACGCCCTCTGAAGGAAGGTCGAGTAGATCGCAACTACGGGATGCAGCCCTCGCGAAGCCATGCCGGCCGCGAATGTTACTGCGTGCTCTTCCGCTATTCCCACATCAAAGAATCTCTCGGGGAAATGCTTTTTAAACGCTGAAAGACCGGTTCCGTCAGCCATAGCGGCAGTAACAGTAACGATATTCTTATTGTTCCTGCCGAGCTGGCAGATCTTTGATGAAAATACTTCCGTGTAGGTCCTGCCGTCCTTTACCGATGTGCTGCGCCCCGTGGAACAGTCGAAGGGACCTACGCCGTGATACTTTGAAGGATCGTTCTCCGCAAACTTGTAGCCCTTGCCCTTCTGGGTAATAACATGGATCAGCACGGGACCGTCGAGTTCTGAAGCGCTCTTGAAGGTCTTCAGCATCAGATCGATATTGTGACCGTCGATCGGACCGATGTAGGTGACGCCCATGTTCTCAAAGAACATACCCGGAACAACGAGCGCTTTGATCGAATTCTTGGACTTTTTGATCGCTCTTACGATCTTCGGTCCGATGAAAGGTATACGGTCGAGGAATCTCTCAACCTTTGTTTTCAGTACTGTATATTTGGAGCTGGTTCTTATGCGTCCGAGGTAGCTGGCCATACCGCCGACATTTTCGGAGATCGACATATTGTTGTCGTTCAGGACGATCATCATATTTGATTTGATCCTGCCGGCGTTGTTCAGCGCCTCGTATGCCATACCGCCCGAAAGCGCTCCGTCGCCGATCACTGCGACAACTTTATATTTCTCATGCTTTAAGTCACGCGCACGGGCAATGCCGTCGGCAACCGATATGGAAGTCGAGCTGTGTCCCGTGTTGAATGAATCGCAGTCGCTCTCGCTGGTTTTCGGAAAGCCGCTGATGCCTTCGTACTGCCTTAAGGAATCAAAGTCCTGACGTCTGCCCGTAAGGAGTTTATGCGTATAAGCCTGATGTCCGACATCCCATACAAGCTTGTCGTCCGGAAGGTCCAGGAACAGGTGCAGCGCCATCGTGAGCTCGACAACGCCGAGATTCGAGGCCAGATGCCCGCCTGTTTTGCTGACCTTCTGCACAAGGAATGTGCGGATCTCCTTGGCCAGCTTCCTGTAGTCCTGCGGATCGATCTTCTTTATGTCGTTCGGACTGTTTATTGTTTCAAGTAAACTCATAATTCACACCGATAAAAACTTATTTTTTGCGGCCGCTCAGATACTCGATCAGGTCGGTAAAGAATTCCTTGTTGCCGGGGAGCGTCTCAAGCGTGGTTGCGGCAAGCTCAAGCTTCTCTCTCGAGAGGTCCTTCGCCGCTTCGATACCGAGCAGCGAGCAGATCGTCAGCTTGTTGTTCTTCCTGTCGCTTCCGATATCCTTGCCGAGCTGCTCAAAAGTTGCAGTCTCATCAAGTATATCGTCATCTATCTGAAATGCAAGTCCCAAATTATATCCGAACGAATCAAGCTTCTTAAGATCAGCTTCGGAAGCTCCGGCCAATGCGGCACCCGCACAGAGCGCAGCCCTGAAGAGATTCGAGGTCTTAAGCTCGTACATCTTAAGAAGTCTGAGCTTTAACAGGCTCTTGTCCGCGTCGGCATCGTTCGGGAAATAAACATCGAGCACCTGTCCGCCGATCATGCCCGAATATCCGGCTTTGGTAAACAGGATATTCGCAGCCGTCGAAACTCGGGCGTAAAGTTCGGGAACAACCTCTCCGCGGAGCTTCTCAAGGCTCTTTAAGGTGGCGGTAACTGTCTCAAACGCGTAATTTAAGAGCGCGTCGCCGGTCAGAACGCCCATAGCGTGGCCGTACTTTGCATGAGTTGTAAGTATGCCGCGGCGGTACATGTCATTGTCCATCGAAGGAAGATCGTCATGTACGAGCGAATACGCATGGATAAACTCAATGGCTGCGGCAAAGGGATGCACGAGCATCTTCTCCATGTCGGAGTCATTGTTGAAAAGCCTGAAGCTCTCGATCAGCATGATCGCGCGGAGACGCTTTCCGCCCGCAAGAACGCTGTAGCTCATGGCTTCGGTGATATCTCCGAATTCCTTGGTCTCCTCGGGAAGATATCCCTGAAGGATGCTGTTGATCTGACTTGCTTTGGTATTAAGATCGATCATTTATCCGCCTCCAAAATTTCAATCTTCTGTTCTATCTGCTCAATACTTTCATTGCACTGTTTTAAGAGCTTCAGTCCCTCGGTGTAATGCTCGAACGATTCCTCGAGAGGCAGTCCGGGGTCTTCCATTTCCCTGACGATCGTGTCGAGTTTGTCGAAGATCTCGTTGATCTTCAGTTTCTCTTCGGATTTTTTGTTGTCTGTCTTCTTCTCATCCATATTAAAGCCTTTCTATTCGGTGATCTGCTGCTTTATATCCGTGACTCCGGCAGTTATCGTGCCGTCTTTAACCCTGACGTTTATACTATCGCCCGGCTTTAGGCCCTCTGTCGAATTGATATTCCGGCCCTCGGCGTCGGTGGTGTACGAATAGCCTCTTGTGAGGCTCTTTAAAGGTGAGAGCTGATCGAGACTCGTTGCCAAAACAGCAAGCCGGTGCTTTGTATTCTCAAGTTTGCCTGTAAATGCACGGTCCAGGGAATCTTTCAGCTTATCCGCACGGAAAATGTAATTATTCACAATGCTCTTCGGACTGAGCTTCAGCAGGCGAAGCCTGTACTGCTCGGACCTCGAGCGTTCGAGCGCGATGCGGTTAGTAAGGATATTTTTCAGTCTCCTCTTATACTCGTCAAACGACGCCTCCAGCGCATCGTATTCGTAAACCGCGAGCTCGGCTCCGGCACTCGGCGTGGGCGCTCTCATATCGGAAACATAATCGCAAATGGAGAAGTCCACTTCATGTCCCACGGCGGAAATAACGGGGATCGTGCAGTCATATACGGCTCTCGCGAGTTCCTCGTCATTAAACTCAAACAGGTCTTCAAAAGAGCCTCCGCCGCGGCCTATGATGATCACATCGGGCCTTAGGAGTTCCATGACTTTGATGCCAGCGATCAGAGTTTTGGCGGCTCCCGCGCCCTGAACCCTGGCGGGATAGATCACGATCTTCACATGCGGATTGCGGCGCTTTGTGATATTGATGATATCCTGTACAGCTGCTCCGTCGGGGGCCGTGATCACGCCTAAAGTCGATATAAAAGGCGGTATCGGCTTCTTATGAGCGCTGTCGAAGAGTCCTTCCTTCATGAGCTTCTCTTTGAGCTTCTCGAAACGCTCGTAAAGCTCTCCGATGCCCTGCTGTTCGATGCGGTCGGCGTACAGCTGATACTTGCCGTCGCGCTCGTAGACGCTGATCTGACCCGTAACTACGACGCTCATGCCCTCGGTCATGTTGAACTTCAGTCCGGCGATACGTTTGCCTGCGAACATCACGCAGGCTATCTGTCCCGAACTGTCCTTCAGCGTAAAGTAAATATGCCCTGAGGAGTGATATTTGCAGTTTGATACCTCGCCGCTTATCTTCACACAACTCAGGACATTGTCCTTCAACAGCAGTAATTTGATATAGTTGTTGATCTCGGTGACCGAATAAATCTTCATCATTATAAAATTTTGGCAAGAATACCGTTAACAAAGCCGTACGAAGTATCTTTCGAACCGTAGATCTTCGCAAGTTCGACAGCCTCGTCGATCGCTACCTTCGGAGGCACTTCCTCGTCGAAACGCATCTCATATACGGCAACACGAAGGATCGCAAGCTCCAGCTTGCTTACTCTGTTAATGGTCCATCCGCTCATCGCGACCTCAAGTATGTGGTCGATCTCACCAAGCTTCGATACTATGGCCTCATAACGTTCCTTAATGTACTTGAGATCGTCGTCGGAAACCTCGGGCAGGTCCTTACCAACGGGGACGATGTCCTCACTAGGATGCTCAAGCTTCGTAAATAACGAAAAATACAGATCGTTCTGCTCTTCAAGCTCTTCTGCTTCGTGGAAATCCCTGATGTATAAAAGTTTTATCAGGTGCTCGCGGATATTTCTTCTTGTCAATGTGCTCATAGACTCTCCAATTATTTAATCTCTATGTCAACAATATGTATCGTGATGTCGGACGTCTTAAGTCCTGTCATACTCTCGATGGCGTTCTTAACCTTATCCTGGATCTGCGCTGTGATCTTCGGGATACTGCAGCCGTAACGGATGTTGATGTAAAGATCGATCGAAACAACTCCGTTCTCGATGGAAAGCTTAATGCCCTTCGAGAGGTTTTTCACCCCGAACTTTCCGACGATCTCGCTGGTAATATGTCCTGCGATGGATGTAACTCCCTCAACTTCTGAAGTCGCAAGACCTGCGATCGAAGCTACAACATCATCAGAGATCTTGATATCGCCCGCTTCGTTGATATTATATTCTTCGTTCATTTCAAATCCTCCGATTCTCGTATCTTCTATTTATTTTATCACTAAAAGTTATATTTGAAAAGGACGTTTTTTATTATATAATCTAAGTACAACATATGTGAAATGATGCTATTTTGTGCCGATAATCTTTGCTATTCAATACAAATGGAGCTTAATATGCGATTGTACGATCTGTACGAAAAATACGATGAAGATAAATGTTCCGTATACGTGCTCTCCGACGATGACTTCGAGATCATGTATATGAATAAAAAAGCGGCCTCGTTTACCCCTTCCGCAGCCGAAGGACATAGCTTTCTTGCCGCGCTCTGCGGCAGGAAAACGCCATGCCGCGGCTGCCCGCTGTACATGACGCTCGATGAAAATGAATACTATGCCGAAGATACGGCTCTCTGCGCGTTCGCAAAGGTCAGCTTTTCGAAAATAAAGACCGAGGACGCGACCGTGATCGTATCGAAATGGCGCGATGAAAACGCCGATATACTTGCTGAAAGCGGTCTTTTCGAACTTGAGAGGGCCATACAGGAGCTCGGAAGCCGTGAAGTATTTGACAGTATTCTTCTCACTTACTGTAAAGACGGACGCGGCAGGCTCTCTTCTGTCCGAAAGTTCTATGATTCCAGATCCTACAATGAACTCCGCATCGAGGTACACGGCCTTAAAAGTGCGTCTTTCATAGTCGGCCTCAAAACCTTCGGCGAGTTCTCAAAGCAGATGGAATACGCCTGTCATGCGATCGGGGACGCCTCCGCCGATCCGAAGCCCG
>CAMZAI010000060.1 GCA_947304065.1 uncultured Clostridia bacterium
GACACATTGTCTATTTTGTACCAATTAGCACTTCCCATATATCTCGTCTGAAACATGCGCAGCAAGCCTCTTCATCGCCTCTTTGGCAATGGCCGTCGGCATTTGCTGGTACACATGCCATCCTTTCTCTTCAATATCGAGCAGAGCCGTTCCTCCGGCATCGTCTATCCGCTCTTTAAGTCTTATGCTGTCATCGAGAAGAATCCCGTTCCTGCCCGCCATAATGTATACGGGAGGGAATTTGTCAAAGCTTCCGAACAGCGGGCTGTAAGCCGCATCCGCAGGGTCCCTGTCCCCGATATACGCCGTCACGGAATCCGCAACGAACTCTTTGGTCAGGATCGGATCCGTCTCTTTGTTCAGCTCGTAAGATTCCGACGAGCAGGTCATGTCGGTCCAGGGGCTGAATAAGAGAAGCTCTCTGGGCGGCTGCTGCCCTTTGGCTATCAGCTGCTGTGTGAGGCACAGCGCCATATTTCCGCCTGCGGAATCGCCCGCGAGCAGCACATGATCGGCGGCCGCTGCATTGCCGGTGATGTGCTCCCACATGGCCATTGCATCCTCCATGGCTTCGGGATACGGATGCTCCGGAGCCAGCCTGTAAGCGAAGGTATAAGTCGTAAAACCGGTGGACAGAGCGAGCTTCACGGCCAGATTCCCCGCATAGTCGAGTCCGCCGCTCACATATCCCCCACCGTGACAATACAGTATCACATAGTTCGGATTATGCGCAAAATGCGGCGTTATCTCTTCGCAGCGAAGCTTTTCCAGCCTGAACCTCTGCCAGCTGACATCATCCTTCGGCGTCGCCAGACGTCCGGCCCAGTCGGCCAGCTTGCGGTGCCTGGCCAGTTCTTCCTTCGTGCCGGTTTTTCCCGACATAAAGTGCACGGCCTTTAAGGTCTTCATCATCGGTTTGTTCATCAAAGTCCCCCATATTATACTATGTCTGCCGTCCTGCAGCCCGTGACCGCGATCAGGTCTGAGGGGGCCAGTTCGATCTGGAATCCCACCTTGCCTGCGCTCACAAACATTTTATCATAAAGCAGCGCAGTTTCGTGAATAAATGTCACGAACTGCTTTTTCATGCCTATCGGAGAACAGCCGCCGTGCACATATCCTGTGAGCGGCAGGAGGTCCTTCTGCTTTATCATGCTTATGGATTTCTCGCCTGCGGCGGAAGCTGCCTTCTTCAGATCCAGCTCCGCGGCTACGGGAACCACGAATACATAATATGCGCCGCTTTTTCCCTGAGTGACCAGAGTCTTGAACACTTTGGACGCATCCTCTCCCAGGATGCCGGCTATGTCCTCGCCCGTAAGCGTCGGATCGGCCTCGTAGGAATGGGCGGCATAATTTATCTTTTTGCCGTCAAGGACGCGCATTACATTGGTTTTTTCCTCTTTTTTCACTGTCTGCCCCTTTACTTTGTATGCTTCTTAAACCACTCCGTGATCTCGTCCAGTCTGCGAACGCGGTGCTTGGGCTTGCCGGAGCGCGACAGCTCATGGTTTTCGCCCTTGAACACGATCAGCCTCGTCTCAATGCCGCGCGCGGCCAGAGCCTGCATCATCTGCATTCCTTCGGGCAGCGGGCAGCGGTAATCCACGTCGCTGTGCAGGAACAGGGTCGGCGTCTTTACTTTATCTGCATATTTTAATGGCGAGCGGTCCCAGAGCTTCTCATAGTTCTTTTCACCGAACATGCCGGCAGCACCGCACTGGTCGGGTCCGAACATTTTTCCTATATCCGAGATAAATGAGAAGGATACCCAGTTGCTGATCGAGCGCTGGGAAGCGCAGGCACAGAAACGGTCGGTATGACCGATGATCCAGTTGGTCATGAAGCCGCCGTAGCTTCCGCCGGTCTCGCAGAGCTTCTTTTTATCGATATTCGGATATGCCGCGAGCACAGCGTCGGTAAAGTCCATCAGGTTTTGGAAATCCGTTTTTCCGTAGGCGCCGCGTATATCGGCAAAATCATCGCCGCGTCCGTCGGAGCCCTTGATATTCGTAAAGAATACGATAAAACCTTCGGATACCCAATACTGCATCTCGTGAAAGAAGGTCTCTCCGTAAGCGCAGCGCGGGCCTCCGTGCACATCAAGGATCGCGGGATATTTCTTCTTCGGGGAATAATTCTCGGGAAGCAGCACCCATCCGCGCATGTCCATGCCGCAGGAGGTGTAATCAACGCGGTTCGGCTTCGCTATGTAGCGGCCTTCGAGTGCCTCGTCGTTCAGGTGTGTCAGGCGCTGCATATTCTTGCCTTCGCGGTCCATCACAAAGACTTCCGCAACATGATCCCAGCCCTGATAAACCACCGCGATCGAATCGGAGCTCACATCCATCGAGCAGAGCATGCCGTCCTGCTCCCAGATCGTGTCCTTCACTATTTTCCCTCTGTTCGGGCGCAGGCGGAAGATCGCGTTATGATCGCGTATTGTAGCAAACGTCAGATATTCTTTTCCGTCCGAATAATTTGCGTCGCCGCCCTCCGCGGTATCGCCGATAACGCTGGAATACAGCGAAACTTCCGGACGGTATACCATGCTCAGGCCGTTCTCGTCAATGCGTACCATATCCTGAGTCTGGTTGATGCCGTAAGTTTTCATGTCGGATGCGAAACCGTACAGCTTGCCGCCCATCTCAAAGAGACCGCCGATCCTGTGATCCGCTTTTCCGTATACGGTCTTTATCTTATTTGTGTCGGCATCGTAGACGAATACTTTGTTGTAAAGGCTTCGCCGGCCCTTGAACGCCGAGCCTGTGAAATATACTTTCCTGCCTTCTGCGCGCAGTTCTCCCGCATCAAATTCGGGCGCGGTAAGGCGCTTCGCGTCGAGTTTTCCTTTCTCATCGACCGTCAGAAGGAAAACGGCTTCACGGGTTCCCGAGACATAGCCCGCGCCGTTGAACCAGTAAGGAAGCTCATCCGCAACATGGTAATCTTCCTCTGCCTTTTTGGCCTCAGCTTTCTTTTTGCGGGTCTCCTCGTCATCCTTGTATGCGTCGGGATCATCCTTGCGGATGGTTCCGGTGACAAGATAATGACCTTCATCTATCTTTTCGAACTGACCGAGGCCGAAAGGTACGGTCACCCACGGTGCAGCCTCTCCGCCGTGCACATCGAGCAGAAACAGATCGGTGGTGCCGGGCTTGGTCTCCTTTGTATTCCTGCGCAGGATCAGCGTATGCTCATCCTTCCAGTCCACTACCGAAGCGTCAATGCTCCAGGTAGCCTGCTTTGCCTCTCCGCTGCGGGCCAGCCACACATCGCTGTGATATTCGTTCTTCTCCATATCGGCGCGTTTTACCTGAAACGCCAGATATTCACCCGTAGGGCTGTATTTCAGGCCGCCCGGGATGCGGTAGGACGCGATGTCCTCTTTAAGTATCTTCTTCAGTTTTGCCATATAAACCCCTCTCTTTCAAATGCTTTATGTGCCAAAGAGCACCCGAATGCTCAGGTGCTCTTTAAAGTTCATGTATATATCTTTACTGTCTGAGCGGATATGCATCCGTAAGCATCTTGGTGATCGACAGCGCCTGTGAATGATCTCCCTTGGGATCCTTCAGAACGATACCGATGGCCTCTGCCACGAGCTCCATGTCCTTCTCCTTGAAGCCGCGGCTCGTAACTGCGGGAGAACCGAGTCTGATGCCGCTGGTAACGAAGGTCGACTGGGGATCGTTCGGAACCGCATTTTTATTAACCGTGATATTAACTTCCTGGAGCAGAGCCTCGGCTTCCTTACCGGTCATTCCGATGTTCTGAAGATCCACGAGCATCAGGTGGTTGTCGGTACCGCCGGAAACGAGGTTGAAGCCTCTCTTTAAGAGTCCGTCCGCAAGAGCCTTTGCGTTCTTTATGATCTGCTCAGCGTACTCCTTGAACTCGGGACGGAGCGCCTCGCCCAGGCATACCGCCTTAGCCGCGATAACGTGCATCAGAGGACCGCCCTGGATTCCGGGGAATACTGCCTTATTGAACTTATGCTCCTTAGCGAATTCCTCGCTGGAAAGAATGATTCCGCCGCGGGGTCCGCGAAGAGTCTTGTGAATGGTAGCTGTGGTAACGTGAGCGTAAGGGATGGGGCTCATGTGAAGTCCCGTAGCAACAAGTCCCGCGATATGAGCGATATCGGCCATCAGGTAAGCGCCGCATTTATCGGCGATCTCACGGAAGCGCTTGAAATCGATCGCGCGTGCATATGCGCTCGCGCCGCAGATGATGAGCTTGGGCTTGCATTCCATCGCAATGCGCTCTACTTCGTCATAATCTATGTAGCCTTCGGAATTAACTCCGTAAGGCACGCAGTTGAAATACATACCGGAAAGGTTCGCGGGTGAACCGTGTGTCAGATGTCCGCCGTCCGCAAGGCTCATGCCCATGTAAGTGTCGCCGGGCTGAAGGAGCGCCGTCTCAACAGCCTGATTGGCCTGGCTGCCGGAGTGGGGCTGAACATTCGCGTATGTGCATCCGAAAAGCTTCTTTGCGCGCTCGATAGCAAGTGTCTCGACTTCATCGACGTATTCGCAGCCGCCGTAGTAACGGTGTCCCGGATAACCCTCGGCGTACTTGTTCGTGAGGGGGCTTCCCATAGCGGACATAACCGCTTTGCTTACGAAATTCTCCGAAGCGATCAGCTCGATGTGGTCGTTCTGACGCTGCATCTCGCGCGTGATCGACGCAGCGACCTCAGGATCGACTGCCTTGATCTCATCATAATTGTACATAACCTTTCCTCCTGTGAATCTTTACTTTCCCTTCCTTTTCCGTAAAAGACATAAATATGTCCTAAACATTCACGATGATAGTATAATTATTCGAAAAAAACAAGTGCGTACGGGGCAAAATCATTTTGTTCATTCTATACCATTTTTGTGGAGAATGGAGGTGATAAGCCTCTCCTGTCCCACATATTTGGCTTTGAGCGCCTCGATATCGTTCAGCGCGCTGTCCTGCTGGCGGATATTGTAATCAAGCCGCGCGCGCAGCTTGTTGCGCCTGCGGGATACCGCGTCCTTGAAATCCACGAGCTCTGTACGGTCGAGCAGCACCTCGGGCTGGCTGACCCATGCGTCGGTCTTTTCCATGCCTGCGGCGGTCAGGGCACGCGCCATGCGCTCCGTGTAGCTGTTGAGCAGCTGGGTATTCTTCATGTAGCGTTTCTCAGCTTCCTTCTGCTTCACATAGTTCTCCCATACATAGCGGAGCTCCTGGAGCGAATTGACGCCGTATTTGTCGTAGGAATAATCAAGGACCGAGGTCGTGTTGACATATTTGATCTTGACCTTGTTCAGAAGCATGTTCGCGCGATTCATCATGTAGTCGGTTTTCTTCGCATCTTTCTTGCATTCCCCGACTGCCATGATGTAATAGACGATAT
Organism: uncultured Clostridia bacterium; assembly: GCA_947304065.1. Classification (GTDB taxonomy): domain Bacteria; phylum Bacillota; class Clostridia; order Lachnospirales; family Lachnospiraceae; genus RUG11977. The sequence goes on from CAMZAI010000060.1 coordinate 5,393, forward strand.
ATCCTATAGCCGCAACGCCCGTGATAAAGAAAGGCACGGTGAAGTCCTTGCCGGTCTGGTTCGAGAGCGCTATAAGAGTGATAAATATCAAAAGAACGACCAGAATGATCGCATAAGACATTTTATTGAGGAAATTCCTCTTCGATTCGGCATGCTCCTTTTCATATCCGATGCTGCCCTTCTCGCCCTCAAGATTTCGCATGTCGTCCTTGATCAGTACAAGGAAGTTCTCATGCTTCTCGAGTTCGGTCAGCTTCTTAGGGAATTCATGCTCGTACATCTCCATGGTATGGTAGAGATCGTCGCGGATCCTTTTCTCGCCGGTCTGGTATCTGACGCGCTCGTTCTCGAGGCTCAGCATCATGCGCGCCGCGTCCGCGATCTCGCTGCGGTCCGCCTCGTCCATCTGCTCGTAGCGCTGGATGTCCGCGAGGTACTGCGTAACCTGCGCGTATTCGTTCTTCGTCTCTTCCTGCTGGGCGCGCAGATAGGTGACCTGATCGCAGAACTCCGTGGTCAGGCGCGAAAGATCCTCATTCGAGATCCTGCCGCCCCTGCTCGCAGCGATAGCCTCATCCACCGTCATCCGGGAATAATCCGTCATCAGCTCTTCCGACGGCTTTTTCTTTCTTCCGAAAAGTCCCATACCGTTTACTCCGTAACCGCCGACCTGTATCCGGACTTGAGAACGGTGATCATTTCATCGGAAAGCCTGTCGAACTCGGAAGTCCTGCCCTGCTGGTAAAGGACCTTGAGTCTGTCAAGCTGGCCGAATTCACCCGCCGCCTCAATCCGCGCGGTCGCATTTTCAAAATCTTCTTCTATCTTTTTGATCAGCTCGCCGTTGTCGAGCAGTCTCGTAGCTTCCTTCATATAGTCGCTGTCTCTGTGCCCGAGCTTCAGGGCATAGAAATAACACTTGAGCGATTCGCGCGACTCGTTGCGTTCGTAGGCTTCGAGGAACATCTCGGCCGCCACGTCGTATCTGGCGCTCCTGACATTGATCACGCCGATATTGTGCATGATATTGCCGTATTCCCGGGCTGAGAGCGTGCTGCCCTCCGCAGACGAGATGATGCCTCTGTATTCCTTCAGCGCATCCTTGTAATAGCCGCCCTGCATGTACCTGTCGGCCCTGCGCTTTCTGCGTCCCGCAGCAGACATGCCCGCAAGCTCGTCCAGCTCGTCGCAGATCCTCCTGATCTCGGCCTCATCGTAATAATCGCCGGTGCACATGATCACGACCAGCCTGCTCTTTAAGTCCGCTTTCGTGAGCACAAGCTGCTCAAGAAGTTCTCCTCGTTCGGTAAATCCGAGCTCATCCCTGATGAACAGCGCCATCTCACGGTCGATCATTCCCTCGTCCAGCATGTCCAGCTGTGCGCGCAGGCAATAGCAAAGCTCCTCGATCGTGTAAACGTTCACGCCCGAGGTTTTTAATGTGTATGGCCTGACGGCTTTTTTGCCCGCGCAGAGAATAACCTTACTCATCAGATCTTAAGCACCTGCTCCCATATTTTATGATTTGTCGGATATATGTCTCCGAAACCGATGTCCCTGACCGTGATCACGCAGGTATCGCGGTTCGGGAAACGAAGCCGGATGTTCATCCTGTTGCTCCTGTCGTTCCTGAGATTCAGCGTCTCAAGCGTAACGATCGCGCAGACGAAATCCTTCTTCAGTACATTATGTATAATGAAATCCAGCTCGTTGGTCTTGTCCATGATGACTTCGATCTCACGGCCCGCCTCGCTGCAGGGCTGTCCGATCGACGCCAGTTCCGTTTCACGGTATGCTCCGTCGGAAAAGGCCCTGATCGCGATGCTGCTCTTTAATACCGAGTCACCGACCAGCAGATATCCGTCGGCGCCGCCGTCGAACATCAGCTGCGCGGCATATCCCGCGCCCTTCACGTAGAGGTTCTGTCCGCGGAACACTCTTCTGCCGTTGCAGAGGTTTTTGAGGATGCCGTCGGCCCAGGCGCTCTCGAATCCCGCGCCGGTGAAATACAGCGCCGAAATGATCTGCTTATGAAGCATCATCGAAGCCGTGTTCTCAAATGCGAACATCAGCCTGTCGGCCTCCTCGGGCGCCAGCATCGGGTAATTGATCTTCGAGGTCAGGTCTGTCTTGTCCGCCACGATCGTGACCGGCTCGCTTCGTCTTCCGAAGCTCAGACGATAGAAAAGGAAACCGTCCTTCTCAAAGTCGAACAGACCGACGTCATTGATCCAGATATCCTTGTTCTGGGACACCGCATAGTACATAAAGCTCTCTAAATGAGTGATCATTCTAAGGCTGTCGGATCTGATCCCAAGCAGCTCGAGAGCTGATATTAAATTACGTTTTAACTTTTCATCCAAGGTCGGTGCAGTGATCACAACTCCCCTGATCTTGGTAGCTCCGATCCTCGCTTTGAGCGCCGCGAGGAGTCTCCTGAAGAATCTCTCGAGGAGCATGTCCGCCGCGTAATTCTGCCCGAACACGTCGAGACTTCCGTTGTTCGAAGCGAGCGTTACGAGTCCGGTGATCTTCCTGCAGGCAGGTCCCTCGGTGAGCGCCGCGGCGTCCTCTCCGAAGAGCCAGTCGCTGTTGTCCGGGAAGGCGCAGAGCATCGTGGGGATCCTGTACTTGACCGGATCCTTCGAAAGGCATGCCGAATAGAGCTCGCCATGTTCGTTCACATAGCTGAGCTGCGTAAAATCATCCGTGAGATCGATACCCACGAGTACAGCCTTTTCGTTGTCCATTGATGTCCTTCCCGTCTGTGATCAGATATTTATCTTTAAGCCCTTTAGAACAGAGGCTCAAAAAGCTGCTTTGCGAGCTGCTCGTTCTTGATATAGTTCTCGAGGAGCTTCTGCATGGTCTTTGTGTCGTTCATTTCCCTGGCCGTGATGATCAGGTTCAGCTGACGGTAGCCTGTGTCCTCATTGCCTATAAGCTCGGGCTCAAGCCTTACCTCGCTGCTCTCGGTCACGATATACGAATCGCTGTCCTCTTCCGTAATGTAATACTGAAGCAGCTCTCCGTAGAACAGAACGAACTCGCTGACGAATATTCCGTAGCCGAGATCCTTCATGTCCTCGTCCACATAGCTGTCATCCTCGTCTCCGGTGATCAGACAGTAATGGATGCGCACATGCTTCCTCGGGTCGGTATGGTATTCGATGTACTGGCGGTCCTGCATGCCCTCGGGAATATGTATCCCGTCGCCGAAATTCTTGAAGAACGGCATGATCACGCCGCGGTTCTCGAGGAGCGCCATCTTGTGCTCAATGAAGTTCCTGTCGGCGTCGTTGTACTTGCCCATGATCGACAGGTACTTAAGGATCGCGAGGATGCAGAGATCGTTCTCTTCATATACGGTCTCGCGGCGCATGAGCTCGAGCATCTCGCCGTCGGGCACATGTTCCTTTACGAGATATTTGTATGCGTAATACGACATATAGGCCCGGATCAGGACTCTGTTCGTGCCGTGATCGTAGTAATGGCGGAGTACTTCCATCGAGTAGCTCATGTCCGTCTCGGTGAAGAGCAGCTGCGCGAGCAGCCTCTCCTCCAGATCGTCGGCCGAAATACCGGCCTCGATCGCGGTGCTCCAGAGCCAGTGCATGCTGTCGTTGTCGCCGTTGTAATATTTTACAAGATAAGACAGGACAGCGTCGTCATGTCTGCGCTTCAGGAATACGTTGTAGCAGAGCTCGGTGAACAGCTTTTTGCCGACATGAGGATCTCCGCTCGCGATCAGGCTCGAGGTGAGCTTTGCGATGCGGCGGACATCGACGCCGGTGTAGCCGTAGATCTCCATATTCTTGACCGCGAGGCTGTAGAGTTCTCTCATGATCATCAGATCGATCATCCTCGCACGGTCTCTCCTCGTAAGGTTCGCAAGATCGGTCTTTACGAGAAGGTTCTCCATCAGATCGCCTTCAAGATTGTCGTAGTAGTATTCGATCAGTTCTCTTCTGCATTCAAGGTCGAACTTTCTCTCGAGACGGCTCTCGTCGATGCAGATCCTGACGAGTCTGTAGATCTCCTCAGAGTCGCCTCTGTATCTCGCGTTCTCGAGACTGTTCAGGATCACCCTCTCATCCTGGGTGCATCTGGTCGCGCACAGACGGATCAGTTCGCTGTTCGTGATCAGCTTTGTCATATGAAGTCCGGCAGGTACGAGACGGCTTCCGTGTCCGTCCTCGACGAGCACTTCGGGATCCTCGGTGAATATGTCTATGAATGCTATTCCGTCCTTTACCGGGAACACTCTCTCGTCCTCGAGCTCCTTATGAGCGACCAGTACGGCAGTCGCATCGGGCCACTCGACCTCGACCCTGTGCTTGAAGATTATGTCAGGTAAAAGTGCAGTGAGCGACTCGTCAAGGTCGGCCGCCGTGAGCACATTATTATATAAAATCGTAAGGTTATCGCTCAGTTCACCCTCCGAAAGCTTCTTCAGGGCAAACTCCTTCATCTGCTGCATAAGTATCGGTTGAATGCTGTCCGATTGAGTCCTGTACATAAGTACGTTGGCATAAACCATAGCCTTGACCTCGTCGGGGAGGCTTAAACCGTTCTCAAAGTATGACTGCATGCCCTTTGGAAGTGCCTTTCCGGGGCGTGTACCTGCTGAAAGCAGGCAGTTCTCATACAGATTCTTAACATTCAGTTGCTCTATAACACCGATGGACAGCCATTTGAACGCTGTTTCATCGTGTATTTTGCCTCTGATCAGATGAGTACAGAGTGCTTCCAGAACCTCATTCACATGGAAAGTCTCGCTCGCCTTGACCAGCGTCGAACGGATCAGAGGAGAGGTTCCTTTTTCTCTCATCGCGAGATCCGCGATATGGATCACGGCGTTCCTTCCCAGGATATGATTCCTGATCCCGTACCTGATCACGAGCAGATCGAAGCCCGAAAAACTTCTCAGGACGGTCGGCTCTTCCTCGACGATCAGGCATGCCTCGTAGAGTACGAGCGGGGAGTTCTGTCCGCCGCCCACGGACCTTCTGAGTGCCTCAAAGCGAGTCGAATTACTGAGTCTGTTCTTTTTATCGAGGTGAATGCAGGCCAAAAAGATGCGTGCATCGAGATAATTATCGTGCAGGTCGCGGAGCCTTCTGAGTATCTCCTGGGCTTCCGTATCATGCTCGGTAAGACCTCTCAGATACATCGCAGCGGAGTATGCGAGCAGATCGTCGCCCCAGTCCTCGTCCTCAAATATCACACTGAGGGCGGTGATGGCCTGAGTCATGTGACCGTTCTTTATCTGAAGATAGATCTTCATCAGGCGGTCCCGGATAGTCTCGGGCCTGAAGCTCTTCAGATCCGCGAGACACTTCTCTGTCTCGGTCATGAACCTGGCCTGAGCGACCTTATTCATCCTGTAATCAAGATAGTTCGTGAGCAGTTTCATCTCTATATAGCGCATTCTGCGCTTCATGAGCCTGCTCTTCATATCTGTGGCGGAATTCTTTATTATCACGGGGATCACGAGATGTTCCCTGACCGAAACTATCTCGATCCTGCCGAGATTAGTGCCGCCATGGAGCTTCTCCGGATCCACGGTCAGCTTGAGCTCGAATTCATTGCCGTTAAAATCGTCTGTCCAAATGATCTTCCGCTCCACTCCGAGGAAATCTCCCTCGGTCTCCACGGTCAGCTGCGAGTAGCCCCAGGTGTCCTTTTTAAGGATGATGCTGCCGGTAAACGGTCCCTTAGCCATATCCCAGGACAGTTCCGAAACATTGGCCGTAACGGTCACGGGCTTTTTCTTGCGCGCAGCGACCAGCAGCTCCTCAAGGGCAAGGGAAATATTGCCCGAGCGCAGCAGCGTCCTGTACAGATTGTCAAATTTGGGATCGTAGAAAGAGAGCGTCCTTCTGAATTCCTCGGACTTAAAGAGGTTTTTCGCCTCCGCCCAGTCGGTCTGCGCAAGGCTCGCAAAATGATAGAGATCCGATGCGGGGCCGATGGAAGTATCGCAGGAAGGGACTTTAACCTTTGCCATAAAGGGGATGTCGAGCTCGCCGAACTCGGAAACGATCGAGATATGGCCCTTTATGCTGTCGTTTATGTCAAGATGTGTAGCGTCAAACTTATAGTTTATCGTGTTTTCCGCGCCCGAGAAGGAGTCGCGTTCAAGTGTGAGCAGACAGTCGCTGGAGTAAACGAGGCCCTTGAAGGGCTTGTTCTCGGAAGAAGACACAACAAAAGAGCCCGTGAACACTTTCCCCATCTCTACGGAAATGTAAATGTTCCCGGCAGATGCGGTGAGTTCGGGCCTTTCGTAAGAAAAAACGCCTTTGGCAAAAAGATCGATCTTCTCCTTCATGAGCACCCCACAGTGACTGTATATACATAGATTAGTATAGCATTTAGGGGAAGGGTTTTCAAGGGGAAGGGAAATATCTCGCGAGTGGAGCTTGAGGGATAGATTAACAGGATAGTAAGCGGTGAATGGAGTGAGGCAGAGAGCATCTCGCGAGCAAGGCGAGTGAGTTAGTCAGAGAGAATGCCCCATGCATCTCGCGAGCAAGCTCGTTCGATGAATTGGGGCATCCTCTTTCTCCCTGCAAGGAGCGTAGGTTATTCTGTAGAAAAGAGTCGCTACGCTCTCTTCCTTTTTATACGCACAGAACTAGGTGGCACATTAGCGGCCTGATGGCCGCGGATGTACCATGTATGCTCTACTCTCAGCCCGCGCTTTCGCGCTCCTACACGACGCCGATGCCCGCTTACAAGCCACAGGCTTGCAGCGGGCATCTATCGTCTTGCACGGCTTCGCCGGCTGAGAGTATTCGCTTCTATACTTAGCGTGCGCACATGGGGCGCAGTTGCGCCATATGTGCGCATAAAAAGGAAGAGAGCGTAGATCTTGGGGATAATCTACGCTCTAATGTAAGGGAGAAAGAGTTATGTTGCTGACAGATTCGAGGGGGAGGGCTGTCAGCAAACTCTGAATTAAGCTATATGAGGTTGTTTTTATGTTGTATCGATATTATTACACAGTTGTTAATTTTTGTCAACACATTTTTTCATCTTTTTTAGATTTATTTTTATTTTTGCATATTTGTGTACATGAGCCATAAAAAATATGCCCGATATACACATTCCGTGTATTTCAGGCATATCATGCAAAGTATTCTGCTTTATGACCGCTTAGGCAATAGCCTTCTTAGCGGTATCAACAAGGCTTGCAAATCCCTCGGGATCAGCGATGGCGATCTCGGAGAGCATCTTGCGGTTGATGTCGATGTTGGCAACCTTAAGACCGTGCATAAGCTTGCTGTATGTGAAATCGTTCATTCTGCATGCTGCGTTGATACGAGCGATCCAAAGTCTGCGGAAATCTCTCTTGTTCTGCTTACGTCCTGCAAATGCGGAGGTAAGAGCTCTCATAACTGCCTGCTTGGCGGTTCTGTACTGGTTGGATCTTGCTCCTCTGTATCCCTTAGCGAGCTTTAATACTCTGTTGTGCTTCTTCTTGGCATTTAAGCCACCTTTGATTCTTGCCATAATTCATTTCCTCCTATCTCGCGCCGGATTACAGATAAGGCAGCATCTTTCTGGTCTGTCTCATAAGAGCCGAACCAACTGTGCTGGGCTTTCTTAATCTTCTCTTCATCTTTGCAGTCTTCTTGGTAAGGATGTGTGCCTTTCCGCACTTATATCTCTTGATCTTACCTGTGCCGGTCTT
>CAMZAI010000061.1 GCA_947304065.1 uncultured Clostridia bacterium
AATTCATACATGCTGGTCGGCGCGGGGACCGTGCGGGCCGGGATCGCGGGCTATAAGAAGCTGAGACTCGATGATGAGGACTTTGCGGCAATTCATAAAACGCTCGAAGCGGCTCTCGCTGAAGGCGCGCTGGGCGTGAGCCTCGGCTTAGGTTACGCGCCGGAGTGCTTTTATACCACGGAAGAGCTGATACGCGCGTTAAGGCCGCTGGAGAACGGCGATATTCCCTTTACCGTGCACATGAGGCAGGAAGGAAGCGGCGTTGTCGAGAGTGTAAAAGAGATGATAGAGGTCGGAAAGGCGCTCAAGTGTCCCGTGCATATCAGCCATCTGAAGGCCATGGGAAGGCCCAACTGGCAGAAGAAGATACCCGAAGCGCTGCGCCTGATGGAAAAGGCACGTGCGGACGGTCTGGATATCAGCTGCGACGTTTATCCCTATACCGCGGGTTCGACACAGCTGATGCACATATTGCCGCAGGATATGCTCGAAGGCGGAACGGAAGCGGTGATTGAGAGGCTGAAAGACAGATCGGTGCGCGCTCGTCTCCTGGAGCGTATAGAAGAGAGAACACACGGTCCCGCATTTGACAATATCGCGAAGCTTGCGGGCTGGGACGGTATCTATGTCACATCGGTACAGACCGAAAGGAACAAAGAACTGCAGGGAAAGAGCATCGCAGAGATTGCTTCGTTAAGGGGCGTCAGCGAGCTCGACGCATGCTGCGACCTGCTCATAGAAGAGGACGGAATGGTCACGATGATAGATTTCATGGCCTGCGAGGAGGATATTGAGACAATTCTCCGGGATCCGTTCAGCAGCCTGATCTCGGATTCGACCTATCCGACCGAAGGAATGAGGCACCCGAGAGTCTATGGGACTTTTACCCGTATGATCGAGCATTTCGTGCTTGAAAAGCGGGCGCTGAGCCTTGAAGCGGCTGTAAGCCGTATGACCTTCAGACCGGCGACGGCGCTGAGACTGCGCGGCAAGGGCCTGATAAAGGAAGGATACGATGCGGATATCTGCATCTTTAAGCCCGAAGAACTGCACGAGAACGCTACATACACAAATCCCTGCCGGGTCTCGACAGGGATGAAATACGTGATAGTGGGCGGTAAGATCGTGAGGTAGATCTATCCGCGGTCAATTGTTATAACAGCGAAATAACGGCGTCCGAGCTCGGATCTGATGAGCGCGGATGCCTTTTCTTTTATCTGCGACTCGTCGAGAGTGCAGGAGAAAGGCACCGCCATGTCAAAGACAAGGTTGGTATGGGTGTCGCCGAATACAACCCTGAAATCATGCACGGTGATATCGGGATGGATACGCGCGGCGAGTGCTATAGTCTTTTCCTTAAGCTCCTTCACGCGCGGATCGTTTATCTGAACGGGATCCATGTGGATCGTAGCGGTACAGTTCAGCTCATCGGCCAGCTTTTTCTCAAGATTGTCGATGACGTCATGGGCCTGCAGCATGTCGATATCCGAGGGCACCTCGGCGTGCAGCGAGATTATACGCCTGCCGGGACCGTAATCGTGGATCATGAGGTCATGGATGCCGACGACTCTTTCATCGAAACCTACCACTATATCTTTTATATGCTCAATGAATTCGGGCTCGGGAGGCATGCCCAGAAGCGGATCTATGGCCTCTTTGCCCGAGGAATAGCCGGAATACAGGATAAAGAGCGAAACGAGCACGCCGCACGGGCCGTCCGCGTGAAGTCCGGTAAAATGCGAGACGATCGTACCGATGAGTACTGCGCCGGTGGCGAGGCAGTCGCACAGAGAATCCTTCGCTACCGCGAAAAGAGCGGTAGAATCGATCTTCTTGCCGTAATGCCTGTTATAGTAAGCCATGTAGAACTTGACAAGTATCGATGCGGGAAGGATGATCAGGGCCGCCGGTTCGAGACCGGTCTCGGAAGGGTTGATGATCCTCTCGACCGATTCCTTTAAGAGCTCGAAACCCATCACCATGATGACGGCAGAGACCAGAAGAGCCGAGATGTATTCGAAGCGGCCGTGGCCGTAAGGATGCTCGCTGTCGGCCTTTCTGCCCGCAAGCTTAAACCCGAGCAGAGTGACTACGGACGAACCCGCGTCCGAGAGGTTGTTGACCGCGTCGGCAACTATCGAGACGGATGCGCTGATGATACCCGCGAAGAGCTTGGCGCCGAAGAGCAGGATATTCAGAATGATCCCCGATATGCCGCAGACGATGCCGTATACGCCGCGGTCCTCTGCAGAAACAGTGTCAGCGCCGGACTTGCATGTTTTTCCGTAAAAAAGCCTGTATATTATCTCAGGCATGAAAATCACCTCTTTAAAGTACGTTTTATCGGACTTGTAATATTATAACATGTAACCGTAGCAAGCAGGAAGGCGGTACTTCGGATCCGCCGCAGAAGCGAAAGAAAAGCTTGGGAGGTTGCCATGAAGCTTACGTTATATAAAATCTTAAGAGTAGTCAAAGTGTTCGAAGCAATCATGAAATACGCGCTCGTAGCGTGCTGGGCGGTCTGCCTTCTTTCGGGCGGCGTGATCGCCATTTCGGCGGCCGTACTCGGTATACTCGTATGCGCGGTGACCTGTATCGTATGAACCTGCAGGCACAGGCATAGGGCAGAATTGCCGAAGGAGACGCTCACATTAGAGCCGCACGGTTTACATGATCAGTCCGGCACCGACATAGCACAGCGTGGTGATCACGGTGATGGCTGCGCTGTAAGAGATCCTGACCTTGCGTGCGGCGAGCGGATTGATGCCGACCGCGGTACCGATGTTCAGGGCTTCTGCAGTGAACGCGCAGTTCTTTTCACCGGCGATGCCTGCGCCTGCGATGGCGCCGACGAAGAGCAGCGGATTGAGGCCGAGCGTCTTCGTAAGTCCGAGCACCACGGGGAATGTGATCGCGTACATTGCCCATGATGAACCGAGGAGCATGGTGAGCAGCATCGCGAGCACGAATGTGGCTGCGGGGAGCAGGAACAGATATTTATCTATGATCTCTATGGCTTCCGCGAGATATTCATGAAGCCCGAGCGTGTCGAGCATCGAAGAGAAGCACATGGTGAGCAGGTACAGGATGATCGGCAGCGTAACGTTCGAGATACCGTCCACGAGACGCTCCATGAACTGCTCGGGTGACATGATCTCCCTGAAACAGTACAAAAGGAACATGAACGCGAGCGTAACCATGAGTCCGACGGCACTGTCGACGACGAAGCTTTTAGTCACGAAGCTGCGGACCGCAAGTGAGCTGACGGCGAGCACGCCGATCGGGATCATGACGTTCGTGATCTTGCCCCAGACTTCGGTCTCATGAATGCTCAGATACTTTTCCGAACCGGCGGGCCAGAGCGCGCCGGTCTCTTTGTATCTTTCATCGGCGGCTTTGAGCTGGCGCGTCCTCGGGAGCTTTCCGAAAGCGAAGAGCACCATCGCGATGACCGTGATTATCGAGAAGAAGTTAAAGGGTATCGACTTGCAGAAAATGCCCAGCGCATCGGTCTTGACCGTGGCCGAGAGCGTACCTATAACGAATATCGCCCACAGCGACAGCGGGAAGAACGAACTGAGTACCGTGGGAAGCATGCTGTAGAACAGCGCGAGCTTTTCACGGACCACGCCTTTTTCCTTCGCAGGGGTATAAGCCGCGTACGAAGCGCATAGCATATTGAGACCGTCATCGATCGATGTGGCGGTCATTATTCCGAGTGAGGATAAAAAGATGCCTTTGGGAGTCTTGCCGGTTTTTGCGGCAGATTTTTCGAATGCGGTGACTCCGCCCGAATGCACGATCAGATTGACCATCGCGCCCATCAGCGCCATGACGAGGACCGTGAACACATTGTCCGAAGCGCCCATCGTGTCCATAAGCGCGTCTGCAAAGCCCGGGAACAGACCGGACCGGTACACGAGTATCGCGGCCAGGATACAGGATGTGATCAGTGATTCGACGGTTCTTTTGGTAACGAATACGTAGATCAGCATGAAAGCGATCGGGATCACGAACACCGGGAAATCGGTGTCGGCCGGGATCAGCAGGGATGAGAGTATATAGATGAGCAGCAGTCCGCCGTAATTTATGAGCAGCTGCCTGTGTGAAAGCGGTACCGTATTCGAAGGGTGAGTCAGTACGCCCTTGCGCATGCCGGAAAGAGCGAGTATCTGGGAATGTTTGTTGGAAAGCTGGCCGTATACGCGCTTCATGAACTCGCCGTAGATGTCGGGATGTTTCTGGAGGAAGCCGAGCAGGTCCTCGCTCTCCATTTTGAACACGACCGTGCGGCCGAGAGCGCGCACGGTGGAAAGGCGCTTCTGGCCCGAGAGTACGCCGTATTCGCCGAAATACTGACCGATATGAAGTATGTTGAGCTGTTCGCCTTCGCGTCCGAGCACGACCGCGGTACCCGACTCGATAAAGTACATGCCGTCAGGGTCCCCGTCTATCGTCACGATGTCATGTCCGTGCTCAAAGACCATCTTTTTAAGCTTGCCTTTGATCTCGGCAAGCTCTTTTTTACCTTCTTCGTCAGGCGTCAGTCCGAAGAATTCCCCTATATATTTTTCGCTGATCCGTTCCGCCATAAAATCATGTTCCCCTTCCCCATGCAAATAATACTAGCATATCCGCGCGTTTTTATAAAGCGCTTTGCATTCCTTTCTTACATTTTTGTAAGTTTTTCGTAAGGCAAATCGATGGATTGGTTTTCCCGGGGGAGGTATGATAGAGCCATCAGATGAAGCAAAGCATTTGTAAATAAAAACAAAAGTGAGGATAAAAAGATGAAGAAATTTTTTAAGGTGATCAGCGGAAAGAAAGCATGGTATGTAGTATTGATCCTGCAGGTGATCGCAACCGTTCTTGAGATCGTTACCGCGATCAGGACGGAAGGCTACAGGATCGATTACTACGGCATGGGACTTGTATGGGTATGCCTTGCTTGCTGGGCCGTGTCCATTGAGAACAGGGAAAAGAAGTCGGCATCTTAAAACTCGATCTTAACAAACGGATCGTCCTCGCCGGTCACGCTGGTGCGGCCGTATTCGAGGAAGTGAATGCAATTCTTTCCGGCTTTTTTGGAATAGTAGACCGCTTTGTCGGCGTAATTCGCGATCTGGATGATCGTGTCCGTTTTTTCGGTGACGGCGACATTCACTATTCCGACGGAGAGTGTTACGCGTTTGCCGTTCGGATTCTTTTTGTTGGGGATATCCGCCTTGCGGATCCTGTCGCAGATCCTGCGCGCGATGTCAGCCACGGCTTCGTCTTCAAGCCCGCAGGTGACGCCCAGGAACTCATCCCCGCCGTAACGGGCAAAGCGGATGATATCGGTCTCTTCGGCCTGACAGGCGCGGGCCACTTCTTTGATGATCTCGTCGCCTTTTGCGTGACCGTAGGTATCGTTGCATTTCTTAAAGAAATCGATATCGATGAAGATAACGCCGATCTTTTCTTTCTTTTTGGCGGCAGTCTCAATAAATTCGTCGCCGATCCTGAGCATGGCCGCATGGTTCAGCAGTCCGGTCATGTGATCTCTGTCGGCGCGCTCCTCACTTTCGAGGATCAGCTTATTGAGCTTGCTTATTGAAGCGTCGGCGTCCTTGAGACTCTTGTGGATGTTCAGCTGGACCTGCTTCAATTCGCGGGTGCGGGTCTCGTAAAGCTTGGCGAGCCGCTCATAGTACTCAACCGCGCGTTCCGTATCGCCGACGGCTCTGTAATAGTCGGCCAGCGTACCGGTCACGGTGAGCTGTACCATCGTATGGCTGTTGTTTTTGCCGTATTCCGTGAGAAGCTCCACAGCCTTGCAGGCACGTTCCCTGTCGCCGTTTTTCAGCAGGAGACGGGTCAGATCCCTGAATATCTCGATATCGGAATATGTATCGGGTGCTCCTTCGGCCAGTTTCATCGCTGTGTCGAAGTTTTTGTTTCCCTGTTTGATGTCGCCGAGATTGTAATTTGCGGCGGCATATTTTAAGCGGTAATCGCAGATATATGAAATGACGGTTACTTTTTCTGACAGTGCCTGCGCGTCTTTAAGGATCGTTTCGGCTTTTTGGTATTCACCGAGGTGCATGTAGCTCTCGGCCAGATTGGTATAGTATACCAGCAGCTCCGGTGACCGGTCGGGAGACTCCTTTTCGGAGAGCTTCAGGCATTCTGAAAGATAGCGGATGCCGGACCTGTAGTCGCCCATCAGGTTGCTCACCCCGGCGAGATTGTTCAGTACTGCCAGTCTGCTGGTGCCGCCCATCCTGTGCTTTTTGATGATCGAGTACGCTTTGTCGTAGTTGGCGAGGGCCAGCTGATAGTTTTCCTGATTGTAATATGCCGCGCCCAGCGTGATATAGGCGTCGGCGATCATCTCGAAGTCGCCGGTGCCTTCGAAAACGGCCAGTGACTTGACCGAGTTTATGAGCATCTTGTCTTTGCTGCCGAGCATGTTGTAGGCAACGGCGAGCATGTGGAACACGAATCCGATGTAATAGAGATCGGCGGACTCCTGTGCCTGCTTCAGCAGCTTTTTATATTCTTTGATCTGTTTTTCGGGATCGTTGATGTACTCCGTATAAACCTTAATGACTCGTGCGCGGGTCTGTTTTTTTGTCATACAAAATACTCCTGAATAAAAGTTTATATGAAAGGGGCCGCATGATCGCGGTCCCTGATAAACTATTTGTCTGTATCCGATGCTGTCTCTGCGTCAGCTGCGGCTGCGGCCTCTTCGGCAGTCTTATTCGCTGCTTCTTCGGCTGCGATCCTGGCGGCCTCTTGTTCCTTTGCGACGATCACGGGATTGAGTCTGCCGTACATGCGGAGCATCTCGTGGATCTTAGCCGCGAGCTCTGCCGAAGCTTCGCCCGGGAGCATCCTCCACTGCCAGTTGCCGACTGCGGTTCCGGGAAGGTTCATGCGGTGGCCCTTGCCGAGATTCAGGTAATCCTGCATCTGCGCAACGAACAGCTTTGCGACCGAACCCATGCCGCCGCGGATGATCCCGTAGTTGAAGCCTTCGGCCTCATTCAGGCCAAGGTAGCGTGTCGCGAATTCAATGTCCTCGGGAGCAGCCTCGTCCTTCCACATAAGGAGAGGAGAGTTGTCATGAGTGCCGGTATAGCATACGCAGTTCTCGGGATATACGTGAGGCAGGTAATTGCTGGGTTCCTTCGAATCGAAAGCGAATTCGAGAACCTTCATGCCGGGAAGCTTTGAAGCCTCAAGGAGTTCGGAAACCTCGGGAGTGATGACACCGAGATCCTCGGCAATGAAATCGAGCCAGTGGAACCAGCTGGTGATAACGCCCACGAGCGAGATCCCGGGACCCTGTACCCAGCGTCCGGTCTTGGCCGTTTCGGCGTCGTAAGGAACTGCCCAGTAGCTCGCGAAGCCGCGGAAATGGTCGATACGGATAACGTCGTAGAGCTTCTCTGCGCCGCCTATCCTGCGGATCCACCATTCAAAGCCGTCCTCGCGCATCCTGTCGTAATTGTCGAGAGGATTGCCCCAGAGCTGACCGTCCTCACTGAAGTAATCCGGAGGAACTCCTGCCACCTCGACAGGGATGTTCTCGGTATTGAGTTGGAATTTGTCGGGCTCGGACCATACGTCTGCCGAATCGAGGGCAACGTAGATCGGGATATCTCCGATGATCTTCAGTCCGAGATCGTTGATGTATTTCTTAAGCTTTGTCCACTGTTTGAAGAAGAGGTACTGGATAAATACGAAGAGCTCTACGTCCTCGCGCAGCTCCTCACGGTAGCGGTTGACCGCATCCCAGTGATGGAGACGTATCTCGTCATCCTCCCACTCAATCCAGCTCTTCATGCCGAAATGCTTCTTGCAGGCCATGTAAAGGGCGTATTCCTCGATCCAGCGATGGTTTTCACCCCTGAAGCGGTTGATGTCTTCAAGGTTCGCGTCCCAGCCGCGCTCCTTTGCGATCGCGAGGATCTTATAGCGGCTCTCCCAGATCTTGCCGTAATCGACATATCTGGGATTCGTGCCCCAGTTGATGCCCTCAAGATCCGACTTTTTGAGCAGACCTTCTTCGATGAGCATATCAAAATCAATGAAATAAGGATTGCCGGCAAACGATGAGAAACTCTGGTAAGGAGAGTCACCGTAGCTGGTCTGGCCGAGAGGCAGCACCTGCCAATAGGTCAGGCCGCAGGCCGCGAGGAAATCCGCATACTCGTACGCCGCCTTACCGAATGTACCGATTCCGTAAGGAGAGGGCAGTGACGAGATGGGCATAAGAATTCCGCTGGATCTTGTGATCATTCAAAAATACCTCCCAATTAAACTTATAACAATAAAGTAAACCCGTTAAAACGTTCAGATGTTTCGCATCGATGCGCCTTCGCGTAGCGAGGTCGTAACCGTGATCTGCGAATGCTTACCGGTGCCGCCGATCAGCTCTGCGAGCTGCTCAACGCTCTTGCGGCCCATTTCCTTCATAGGCTGGGTGAGTGTGGAGAGCATCGGATCGATGTACTCGGAAACCTCGATACCGTCGATGGAGATCAGCGAGCAGTCGCCGGGAACGTCGATGCCTGCTTCCCTCAAGGCTCTCATCGCGCCGATCGCCATATTGTCGGCGATCGCGAAGACAGCGGTGAAACGTACGCCTTCTTCGAGCTTTTTCTTTGTGGCTTCGTATGCGTCCTTCATATTAAACGAGCCGCAGCGTATGACGCGTGAATCGTCGACCGGAAGCTTGTGAGCCTTTAAGGCCTTCACATAGCCTAAGTATCTAAGCTGTGAGATCGAATGGTCGTCGGATGCGGAGATCAGCGCGGCAATGTCTTTGTGGCCGCGTCCGATAAGCTCCTCGACAGCCTTCATGGCCTCTTCCTCATCCGCGATCGAAACGGAAGAGTAGTTTGTATTCTTAAGCGTTCCGTAAGAATTCGTAAATGTGCAGAATACGTAAGGTACCGTAAGGACCGCAAGCTCTTCGGGCGAGTAGTCGCTCCTTCCGCCGAGGAATATGATGCCGAGCAGTCTCTTGTCGCGTTCCATCGAAGCCGCACATGTGATCTCGTCGTCGTTGGAACCGATCTGACGCATGACCATCGTGTAGCCTGCCTCGTCGAGAGCGGATTCGATCGAATGGATGATATCTACGAAGAATGTATTCTGCGAACCGCGGACGATAAGTCCGACCGCGTCCGACTTTGTACGTACCAGATCCCTGGCGCTGTTGTTCGGAATGAAATTGTGTTCCCTGATCACCGCCATGACCTTCTCGCGGGACTCGGCACTGACATCGGGATGATTGTTGATCACGCGGGATACGGTGCTTACAGCAACGCCGGAAATCCTGGCTATATCTTTAATTGTCATTTGTAAAGCACGCCTCCTGTTTATGATCGGCTATCGCCGGTCCGGATCATTACTGGAAACGTTTCCAGCAACAAATTTATTCTATCAATGCGGGCTTTCTTTGTCAACATATTTCATCCGATTTCGACAGATTATTTTGGCTTTTCATACACATAGTTATATCTTGAATTTTTGGATAAAGATATGCTATAATGAAATATCAAGTTACACATACACGAATCGTGGGGCGTACATCACATGAATAACAAATACAGGAGCATAATAGTTGCGATACAGATATCGTTCGTCGTAATGACCGCGGTATTCATATCGTATCACATTATAGATAAGCTTCGGCACGACAGGGATTTTGGATTTGACAGCAGCTTTGCCGAGCTTAACGACTGGACCTGGGTAAAGCCGGACGGCACCGAGGTTCAGGTTACTCTGCCCATAAAACTCGATCTGAGTAAAGGTGAGAACGCAAATATTTACACTACGCTCCCGCAGGATGTAAAAGATAATTTCTACGTTGCCTATTATAATTCGAGAGACAGTTATGTATTCGTCGGCGATGAGCTGCGTCTTCTCTATGACGCCGACAAAGACAGTGAGATGAGCATCGGCGGCATCTGCAAGCCCAGATGGCTGTTTATTCCTGTGACTTCTGAGGATGCCGGAAAACAGGTACGCATCGTCAAATACGATAAGAACGCGGACAACGCGATCTTCCTCGATATGTATTACGGAGATGCTTTCGGCATCAAAGACGGATATGTTGCGCAGCACCGTATCTACTATTATTTTGCGATACTTCTCGCGGGCATCGCCGGTGCGGTTGCTATCATAGGCAGCATTCTGCACGGCGTGTTCCGGCGAAAGATCGATCTGGTGGAGATGGCGCTCGGCATCTTTCTTGCGGCGCTGTGGATGATATTTGATTCGCCTTCATTCCAGCTGATATTCGGAAATTATTATGTGGACGGTCCGCTCTCGTATATGGCGATACTGCTGATGCCGATACCGATACTGATGTATATCAGCGATACTATGAAGCACAGGAAGCAGGACATCATGATGATGCTCATGGGTGCCTGCCTTCTATACGGTGCGTATATGATCGCGATGCATCTGACAGGTTTTACGAGCTTCGAGACCAATACCTTCGCGATAACCACGTTCCAGGTGATCACGATCGTTGTTGTCCTTGTTGTGATATTCAAGGATATCATGGAAGGGCATCTTCACGAGTATTATATTGTCGCGGGCGGCATGCTGATGTTCCTGTTCCTCACCGTTATCGAGATCATACTTATTATGGTAATGAGAGGAAGAGTGGACAGGACATTCCTTCTGTCAGGTCTCTATCTGCTGATGTTTTCCGGTCTGGTACAGCAGGTTATCATATTGCGGAACGGAGAGCGCGAGAAGACGGCCGCTATTGAGGCCAATGTCCAGAAGTCGAATTTCCTTGCGAATATGTCGCATGAGATCAGGACGCCGATCAATTCGATCATCGGAATGAACGAGATGGTATTGAGAGAGAGCCGTGATCCCGAGATAAAGGAATACGCTCACCAGATAGACAGTTCCGGAAGACTCCTGCTCGGCCTGATCAACGATGTTCTTGATTTCTCGAAGATCGAGGCGGGAAAAATGGAGATCATCCCCGTTGAATTCTCGACAGCAGATTTTGCGAACGACATCATCGTTCTGGCGTCGGACCGCGCAAGAGGCAAGAATCTCGAGCCTGTATTCGAGATATCCGAGAAGCTTCCGAGCAGACTGCTCGGCGACGATCTTCATATCAAGCAGATCATTATAAATATTGTTTCGAACGCAGTAAAATATACGAACAGCGGAAGCGTATTCTTCGGAATGAGCGCGATGCCGTCATTCAGCGATCCGAGACTTTACGATGTGAAGTTCGTGATCAGGGATACCGGTATAGGGATCAAGCCCGAAAACATCGACAGACTGTTTGATTCGTTCACACGCGTGGATGAGATGAAGAACCGTTCGATAGAGGGAACCGGACTTGGTCTCAGCATTGTAAAGAGACTCGTCAATATAATGAACGGTACGATCAATGTCGAGAGTGAGTACGGACGGGGAAGTACGTTCACGGTAATCCTTCCGCTGAAGGTTGTGGACGCCGCTCCGATAGGCAATTTCGCGGAAGCGGTAGACAGGACAAAGACAGCAGGCACCGAATACGTGGAGCGCTTCCATGCGCCCGACGCGAAGCTGCTCGTGGTCGATGACAATATCGTCAACCTTAAGGTTGTGGGCGAGCTGCTGAAACGCACGCAGATACAGATAGACACCGTGACCGGCGGACGCGAAGCCGTTTCGCTCTGTCAGAACAAGAAATACGATCTGATCCTTATGGACCACAGAATGCCCGATCCGGACGGTATCGCGACGCTGCATCTGATCAGGGAAGACCTGCGCGGCAGGAATACCGATACGCCCGTCATCGTACTCACCGCGAACGCATTTGCGGGACTTAAGGATAAATATATGGCGGAGGGCTTCGCCGATTATCTGACCAAGCCGATAGATTCCGCGCTGCTTGAGGAACGCGTGATGCAGTTCCTTCCGGGCAGACTTGTGATAACCGATTTTGAAAGAACGGCCGAAAGGCCGCAAGATAAAAACGTGCCCGCCGATAAGACGGAGGAGCCGCAAGAATATAAAGGAGGAAGCAGTATGAGTTTTGCAGATGCTATCAGAGGAGTTGCCGGAATGGATTACGACGCTACTTGCGAGCAGTTCGGAGGCAACGAAGAATTCATGCGCTCGCTTCTCGAAACGATCATTACCGACGGAAGAGAGAAGATCGATCTTATGAAGAAGTATCTCGCCGAGAAGGATTACGAGGATTACGGTATCGAGGCGCACGCAGCCAAGAGCACCATGGCTACGATCGCAGCCACCGAGCTGTCCGCGCATGCGAAGCAGCATGAGTTCGCCGCAAAGGAGAACAATATCGCGTTTATCGAGGAAGACAGCGCCGCATTCCTTGCGGAATACACCGACATGCTCAACAGGATCGAAGCCGCGATGAAAAGTGCCGAATAAGTTCCAAAAATGTTTTGACATTTGAAACAGAGTTTTATATAATGAAACTGTGAATTATGATCGTTCACAGTTTCATTATTATTTAGGAGGTATGAGATAACTATGGGAATACTTAATTCGTTTTCACTCGAAGGCAAGGTAGCTCTCGTTACCGGTGCTTCGTACGGTATCGGCTTCGCTATCGCATGCGGTATGCATGATGCGGGCGCGAAGATCGTTTTCAACGACATTAATCAGGAACTTGTTGATAAGGGCCTTGCGGCTTATAAGGAAAAAGGCATCGACGCAAAGGGTTATGTTTGCGACGTAACCGATGAGGATGCGGTTAACGCTCTGGTAAAGAAGATCTCCGAAGAGGTCGGCGACATTAATATTCTGGTAAACAACGCCGGCATCATCAAGAGGATCCCGATGTGCGACATGACGGCGGAGCAGTTCCGTCAGGTCATCGACGTGGACCTCAACGCTCCGTTCATCGTGTCCAAGGCGGTCATTCCTTCGATGATCAAAAAGGGCCACGGCAAGATCATCAACA
>CAMZAI010000062.1 GCA_947304065.1 uncultured Clostridia bacterium
CGGCGTTGCTTCTTTCCGGAATGGACAGCGGAAAGATGATCGCCAAGGCGTTCGGCGATCTGGCAAGCAATTCGGAGAAGATCGGCAATCTTAATATTTCTCCCGATCTGCTGGAGTCGCTGATGAAAAGATAAGAGGTGATATATCATGGACAGAGCCATGAACAAGATAGTGATCGTTTCACAGAAGACACGATTGCAGGAACTGATCGAGCGTTTTAATACAAAAGAGCAGGCGCAGTTTTACATCGAGCATCTCGGAGCGTCATTTGCGGACTATACAGATGAGGACCGCAAGTACACCGAAGCTTTAAGCCTTGTTAAACACGCAGCGGAAGCTAACGCCAGAGTGTCGGTTATCGATAAGAGCTTTCTGCACACTTACATATTCGGCGCGGAAGATATCGTAATCTGTGTCGGAAGAGACGGTCTTGTCTGCAACACCATGAAATATCTTTCCGACGGCAACCCGGTGATCGGAGTAAATCCGGATCCGGGCAGATGGGACGGTGTGGTACTGCCTTTTGCGGCAGAGGAAATGAAGGATTTTCTGCCGCAGTTATGCAAAGGCAGGGAGAAGATGCCTTCAAAAAAGATAACATTTGCCCGTGCGGCAACCCGGAACGGACAGGAGCTTTATGCCGCCAATGATATCTTCGTCGGTCCCTCCAGCCATATTTCCGCAAGATATGAACTTGAATACCGCGGGAAGACCGAAAGACAGTCATCGAGCGGGGTCATCATATCCACGGGTCTCGGGCAGTCCGGATGGTTTAAATCGATCATCGCGCAGTTCAACGGCTGCGCAAGATTTCTGCAGACCGGGGAGCGCAGCTATAAAGCGATCGGATGGAGCGACCGCGAACTCTCCTTTGCGGTCCGCGAACCCTTCGCGTCAGTGAATTCCGGAGCTGATATCGTAATGGGAAAGATCACCCGGAACGAGGCTCTCAAAATGAGATCGATCATGCCCGAAAAGGGCGTGATCTTCTCTGACGGGATCGAGGATGATTATATCGAGTTCAATTCGGGAACCGAGGTTACGATAACCGTCGCCGAAAAACAGGGAAATCTTATAGTGAAGTAAAACGATTTACTAAATTTTGATGAACGGATAGCAATATGCGGGAAGAAAGATACCGGCAATATGACTATGATAAAATACAGGAGCGGAATGCGCTCCTGTATTTTGGGTTTTATTGAGGTTTATTTATTAGGAGGAAGTATGTATGTTAAGAACTGTTAAGGTGGAAAACGGAGAACTGCGCGGACTCCCCGGAGCGGATCCGAGAGTCACGGTGTTTAAGGGCGTCCCTTTTGCGGCGCCGCCCGTTGGGGCTAACAGGTGGAGAGCGCCTCAGCCCTGCGCGAACTGGGAGGGTGTAAGAACGGCATTTGAATTCGGTCCTATCTCGATGCAGGATACGCCCGGCATCGGAGGCGGACTCTACGATCGGGAATGGCATGTGGACTGCGAGATCCCGATGAGCGAGGACTGCCTGTATCTGAATGTATGGACGCCCGCAAACCGCACGGATGAGAAGCTTCCCGTGCTTGTGTGGTTCTTCGGCGGCGGCTTCCAGTGGGGCTATACCGCGGAGATGGAATTTGACGGCGAGAAGCTTGCGCGCCGCGGCCTGATCGTGGTCAGCGTGGCTTACAGACTCGGTGCGTTCGGTTTCCTTGCGCATCCCGAGGTTACTGCGGAATCGCCCGACAGACCCGGCAACTTCGGTCTGCTCGACCAGCAGGCGGGCTTAAGATGGGTTAGACGCAATATCGCTGCGTTCGGCGGAGATCCCGACCGTATCACGATCTCCGGACAGTCGGCAGGCGGCGGAAGCGTTATGAACCAGCTCACCTGTGAGGAGAATTTCGGCGATATCAGCGGCGCATTCATCATGAGCGGCATGATCAGGAATTTTGACAGGGAGGACGATCTGTTCAAGCCCCTGACGCTGGATAAGGCAGAGAAGAAGGGCATTGATTTCTTCGAATTCCTGGGCGTTAAGAATTTAGAGGAGGCCAGGAAGATCGATGCTGTCACGATTAGGAATAAGTACGGCGAGTATGCGGCTTCGCATCCGAGAATGTTCCCCTTCATTGACGGCAAAGTATATAAAGAAGACGCGATGACTCGCTTCATCGCGGGCAGACGCGCGCCGGTGCCCGTTATTTCGGGAAATACCGACGATGAGTTCAGAATGGGCGGTATCAATACCGTTGAGCGTTCGGTAAAGACCGCGTTCTTAGAGACACAGGCGAACGGCGTTAATCCGCAGAAGATGTACTACTACCGCTTTACTCCGGATATCCCCGGATGGGATCATGCGGGAACCTTCCATTCCTGCGATCTGTGGTTCTTCTTCGAGTCTCTCGGCAAGTGCTGGAGACCTTTCGGCGGAAGACATTTTGAACTGGCAAGACAGATGTGCGATTATTTCGCCAATTTCATAAAGACAGGCGATCCGAACGGCGCAGGCTGGGACGGAGAGCCCCTTCCCGAGTGGAGCGTCTATACCGATGCAGACCGCAGCGAGATGGAATTCACCTCGAGAGGTTCCGTAGCCCGCAAGGAGTTCCCGGGCTACGGCAAGAGACTTGCGTTTAACCCTTACCTTCCTTCATGGGAGTACATCCCGGACGGCGAGCCTTATGTATTCGGCGACAGGGTTTATGTATACGGTTCGCACGATCTCTATGACGGCGAGACCTTCTGCATGGGCGACTATGTATGCTGGTCGGCGCCGGTCGACGATCTCGCGAACTGGAGATACGAGGGCGTGATCTACCCGAAGACCTCGGATCCCTACAACAAGGACGGACATATGTGTCTGTACGCGCCCGATGTCACTGTCGGACCGGACGGAAAGTATTATCTGTTCTACGTTCTCGACAAGGTCGGCAATGTTTCGGTAGCTGTATGCGACGAGCCTGCCGGCAGATATAAGTTCCTCGGATATGTGCATTACGCTGACGGGACCATGCTCGGAGCAAGAGAGGGCGATGAGCCCCAGTTCGATCCCGGCGTGCTGACCGAGGGCGACGAGACCTTCCTCTACACAGGTTTCTGCCCGAGAGGAGACAAGTCGCGTCACGGCGCTATGCTGACCGTGCTCGGCCCGGATATGCTGACCATTAAGGAAGAGCCGAAGATCATCGCTCCCGGCATGGAATACAGCGCGGGATCGGGCTTCGAAGGACATGCTTATTTCGAGGCGGCATCTATCAGAAAGAGAAACGGAAAGTACTATTTCATTTATTCTTCGGAAGTTATGCACGAACTGTGCTGGGCGGTTTCGGATTCACCTCGCGGCGATTTCAAGTACGGCGGAGTGATCGTCAGCAACTGCGACCTCGGCATCGGTTCATACAAGCCCGCGAACGAGGCTTCGGCGTACGGTGCGAACAACCACGGAAGCATGGTGGAGATCGCCGGAAAATGGTACATTTTCTATCACAGACATACGAACGGCAATTGGTTCTCGAGACAGGGCTGCGCGGAGCCGCTTGAATTCGCGGCGGACGGCAGCATTATTCAGGCCGAGATCACATCCTGCGGCTTAAACGGAGCGCCGCTCCCGGATAAGGGAGAGTATCCCGCTTATATTGCCTGCAATATCTTTAACGAGAAGCATGAGCTCTATGTAAATCCCGAGGCCGCGAGAGTGGTTCAGGCAGGCGGCGAGGGACAGTACCCTTACGCTTATATCAGAAGGATATCGAACGGTACCACGGTCGGCTTCAAGTACTTTGACTGCAGCGGCGTAAAGGGCGTCAGGATACATACCCGCGCCTATGCGGACGGCGTATTCGAGATCCGCTCATCATACGGCGGAGAGGTTCTCGGCACCATCGAAGTGCATAATGAGAATATCTGGAAGGCCGGAGAGTGCATGTTTACGGGCAAGGCATTCCCGGACGGAAAGCAGGCGCTGTACCTGACCTTCAAGGGAACGGGCGGATGCAGCCTGAAGTCGTTTGAATTCATTCATTAAAAGGGCAAAAATAAAGGGCTGCGGTCAATTCCGCAGCCCGGTTCTTTATAATAAAAAGGGTTTATGCAATCGTTTGCACAAGAAGCTCTGCCTGTGGACAAGCCTCCATGCAGTCGGAACAGCCGTCGCAGCCCGACGTGTCCGAGATGTAGGGGACAGGATGGTCATGTGACTTTCCCAGCATGATGCAGATGTTGTTTGAACTGCATGCTCCAATGCACTCGCAGCATCCGCTGCACAGGTTGTTTTCCACTACGATCATTACATTTCTCATACAAAATTCCCCCGAAAATGTACACATGCGCAGATAAGTGAGAAAAAAACGCATTACTATTATACATGTAAAAACGTCTTTTGTCCAGCAGATAACACGTTTTCTGAACAAAAAGATCGCGCAGTGGCATGATCATACCGCACGTAATTGTTATTTGCGTGGAAAAATGTGGGCAAGAATGTGGCGCAGTACCTTGATTTTTCTGTGTTTTTCTATATAATGTACTTTGTGTGTTTATGCGGATGTAAACGCATTAAAGTCTGCGGACGCCCGGTCCGCGGAATGTGTGTGATGCATTTATGATGAAAGGAAAGCAATATGATTCAGGCAAGCAATGTTACTTTACGCCTCGGCAAGAGAGCCTTGTTCGAGGATGTTAATATCAAATTCACCGAAGGCAACTGCTACGGTCTTATCGGAGCGAACGGAGCCGGAAAGTCGACGTTCCTCAAGATCCTCGCAGGCCAGCTCGAACCCAGCAAGGGCGAGATCATCATGACTCCGGGACAGAGACTGTCCTTCCTCGAGCAGGATCACTTCAAGTACGACGCTTATACCGTACTTGATACCGTTATCCTCGGAAACAAGCGTCTCTATGAGATCATGCAGGAGAAGGACGCGATCTACGCAAAAGAGGATTTCACCGACGAGGACGGCATCAGGGCTTCAGAGCTTGAGGGCGAGTTTGCACAGATGAACGGCTGGGAGGCCGAGTCTGACGCTGCGACCCTGCTGAACGGTCTCGGCGTGGATACCGAGTACCATTACATGATGATGAGCGATATCAAGGACTCGCTGAAGGTTAAGGTCCTCCTCGCACAGGCGCTGTTCGGAAATCCCGACGTTCTGCTGCTCGACGAGCCTACGAACCACCTCGATCTCGAAGCCATCAACTGGCTGAACGAGTTCCTCATCAATTTTGACAATACGGTCATCGTTGTTTCCCATGACCGTTACTTCCTCAACAAGGTCTGCACCCAGATCGCGGATATCGACTACTCGAAGATCCAGCTCTACGCCGGCAACTACGATTTCTGGTACGAGTCGAGCCAGCTGATGATCAGACAGATGAAGGAAGCAAACAAGAAAAAGGAAGAGAAGATCAAGGAACTGCAGGAATTCATCCAGCGTTTCTCGGCGAACGCTTCGAAGTCCAAGCAGGCTACCTCGCGTAAGCGTGCCCTTGAGAAGATCCAGCTCGACGATATCAGGCCTTCGAGCCGCGTATATCCTTACATTGATTTCAGACCCAACCGTGCGATCGGCAACGAGGTTCTTACCGTTAAGAATCTTTCGAAGACCATCGACGGCGTAAAGGTTCTCGATAATATCAGCTTTGTAGTGGGCCGTGAGGACAAGATCGCGTTTGTAGGCGCGAATACCCAGGCTACCACCACATTGTTCAAGATCCTCACCGAGGAGATGGAGCCCGATGAGGGAACCTTCAAGTGGGGCGTTACGACCGAGCGCAGCTACTTCCCGAAGGACAACACCGAAGAATTCAAGGGAGAGGAATCGATCGTCGATCACCTCATGCCTTTCTCACCCGTCGACGACCAGCAGTATGTTCGCGGATTCCTGGGCCGCATGCTCTTTAAGGGCGAGGACGGCGTAAAGAAAGTCTGCGTTCTTTCCGGTGGTGAGCGCGTAAGAGTTATGCTCTCGAAGATGATGATCCTCGGATCGAACGTCCTGATCATGGACGAGCCTACGAACCATCTCGACATGGAATCGATCACCGCGCTCAACAATGCGATGATCAAGTTCCCCGGAGTCGAGCTGTTCTCAGCGCTTGACCATCAGTTCATCCAGACCACCGCGAACCGCATCATGGAGATCACTCCCGACGGAAGACTGATCGACAAGGTATCGACCTACGACGATTATCTCGCGAACGACGAAATGGCGAGAAAGAGGACCGTACTTGCGGTCAACACCGAAGAAACAGAAGACTGATATTTGGGAAAACGGAGACGCTATGCATAAACTGGGCATTTACAAACAGGGCAGTAAATATACCGCGGCAATATGCGCGCAGTCTGCCCGCAGCTGCAGCCTCAGGCTGTACGACGCGGGGGCTCCCGAGCCGAAGGAAGTTATTGCCATGAAGGAAGACCCTAAGCATAACTCCGTTTTTTTCTGCGAATTTGAGACCCGTGCCGACGAATATGATTTTGAGACCGATCTCGGTGTGATAAACGATCCTTATGCGGTGAGGATGAGCGGCGACAGGATATTCGGCTTTGACCGCGACTATGTGCGCGCGGCTATGCCCGGCACTGCGCTTAAGTTTGCCGACCGCGCCCACAAGAGCATCGATTATTCGGATCTGATCATTTACAAGCTCCATGTACGCGGCTTTTCGAAGCATTCGAGCGCGCGCGCCGAGGAACCCGGAACCTTTAAGGCGGTGACCAGAAAGGCTCCCTATATAAAGTCGCTCGGCTTCAACGCGGTGCTTTTGATGCCCTGCTACGATTTCGACGAGGTAATGCCCGCAGGCTTCGGACAGCCCGCGAGGATCAATTACTGGGGCTACGGTTCTCCCGCGAATTATTTCGCGCCGAAGACCGCTTACGCCGCCGACCCGAAGAAGGCCTGCGAGGAATTCGCTGCGATGGTCAGGACCTTCCATGCGAGCGGGATAGAAGTGCTGATGGAGATGGATTTTACTCCGCAGGTTCCCGATATCCTCACGCTTGAGGCCCTCCGTTTCTGGCACGAGACCTACCATATCGACGGCTTCAGACTGATGAGCGGAAGCTTTTCGCCGAGACTTGCAGCGACCGATCCGTATCTCAAAAGCGTCAAGCTCATACGCAATCACTGGCCCGAGGACTGCACAGGTACGCTGCGTCTGCGTGAAAGACCGGTGCTTGCCGAGGCAAATGAGGATTACATGAAGGCGGTGCGCAGGTTTATTACCGGCGACGAGGGCGTGATCAGGGAATTCTCCGACAGGATCCGCGACAACGGCAATCTCGCGGCAAAGGTGAACTATTTTTCAGATCACGACGGCTTTACGCTGGCAGATGTATTTTCCTACGATGTCCGTCATAACGACGCCAATAACGAAAAGAATCTTGACGGGCGCGAGATCAATTACAGCTGGAACTGCGGAGTGGAGGGAGAGACCGCGAGCAGGACGGTGAACAGACTACGCCTCAAGATGATAAAGAACGCGCTTGCGGTGCTGTTCATGTCGCAGGGCACTCCGATGCTGATGGCAGGAGACGAGTGCGGCAGCACGCATTACGGCAACAACAACCCTTATTGCTGCGATAACGAGCAGGGCTGGGTAGTATGGCAGAACAACGCTTTCGCGAACGAGATCAGGCGCTTTACCAAAGATATGATCGCGCTCAGGAAGGCTCACCGTATATTCTCGAACATTATTGAGCTCAGAGGCTCCGATTACATTCACAGCGGCTGCCCCGACGTTTCCTTCCACGGGACAAAAGCATGGTATCCGGATTTCGGGCATTTTTCGAGAACTCTCGGAATGCTCCTGAACGGCGAATACGCGATCACCGACCGCGTGAACAGGGACACGAGCTTCTATGTGATATTCAACATGCACTGGGAGGAGCATGAATTCGACCTTCCCTCGGTGAATCACAGTACATTCAGATTTGTATTCGCGACCGACCCTAAGAACTCGTACGACGGCGGAAAGAGCTGTCTGGCTGCACCCCGGAGCATCACGGTGTTCGCAGTGGACAGGGGCGGAGACGATCCTTCTAAGAAGACGAAAAACGGCAAATATAAAGGATAAAGCATATGATCGCACTCCATGTCACGGATATTAAGAATTTCATGTCGCTGCTCTTCGGCGGAACGGCTTTCGACAATTTCAGCTTTGTCGAAGGCGATATCAGCGTGGCCGTGGATTATCACATCGACGGGCAGATCAACGCGGCGTTTTTCAGCGATGAGGAGAGGCCGCAGGAGACCTTCCAGAGCTGGGAGCAGACGAAGGCTATTGTGACGCAGATGATCAAAGGCAAGAGACTTCCGGTCTCGATGAAGCTCGTTCTCAAAAAGCCCGGCCAGGGCGATCTGACCTATCTGCTGAACATCCGCTTTGACAATAACAATCTGCTTCTGGTGACCGGCATTTCCCATACCGTATTCACTCTCGACAAGACCGGAGAGAAGGAATGGGACGACAATATGCGCGGCTTCCTCACACGCAACGGGATTGCCTTCGAGGAGATGTGAGGGCACGATCATTAAAAGAAAATAAACAGTTTATTAAATGTTAGCACTCATGGCAAATGAGTGCTAATTTTGATTGACAATGATTTTCAGACGGATTATTATTACAGAAGAAGAACAACACCCGTAGCCCGGAGGCGCGTTCACCGGGGCTAAATCCAACCGGGTGCTCGATAGAGGTTTTATATGAGCATGGAAAAAGGTAATCTTTCAATCAATTCGGAGAACATATTCCCCATTATCAAAAAATGGCTTTATTCCGATCACGACATATTCTACCGCGAGCTGATCTCGAACGGCAGCGACGCGATCACAAAGCTTAAGAAACTGGCCATGATAGGCGAGTTTGAGGAGAAGGACGGCGAGGAGTACAGGATCGACGTTGAGGTTTCTCCCGAGGACAAGACCATCACCATCAGGGATAACGGTATCGGTATGACTGCGGACGAGGTTAAGGAATACATTAACCAGATCGCATTCTCGGGCGCCGCGGATTTCCTTGAGAAGTACAAGGATAAGGCGAACGACGACCAGATCATCGGACACTTCGGACTCGGCTTCTATTCGGCCTTCATGGTGGCACACAGAGTGACAATCTCCACACTTTCCTATCAAAAGGACGCGAAGCCCGTATTCTGGTCTTCCGAGGAGGGCATGGAGTTCGAGATGGGCGAGGGCGACAAGACTGAGCGCGGTACCGAAATCACCCTTTACCTGAACGAGGACAGCTACGAATTCGCGAACGAATACAGGGCGAAGGAAGTTCTGGACAAATATTGCTCGTTCATGCCCGTTCCGATCTATTTCAAAAACCTTGACGCAAAGGAAGAACCCAAGAAGGACGAAGTCATCGACGCAGAAGTAAATGAAAAGGGCGAGGCTTCCGAGGCCGGAGACGGGAAGAAGGAAGAAAAGAAGGGCCCGAAGCCGATCAATGAGACCGCGCCTCTGTGGACCAAACATCCCAACGACTGCACAGAGGAAGAGTATAAGGACTTCTACCGCAAGGTATTCCACGATTACAGGGAGCCTCTGTTCTGGATCCACCTGAACATGGACTATCCTTTCAATCTCAAGGGTATCCTTTACTTCCCGAAGATCAACATCGAGTACGAGAGCATCGAAGGCGTTATCAAGCTTTACTCGAACCAGGTATTCATTGCGGACAATATTAAGGAAGTCATCCCCGAGTTCCTGATGCTCTTAAAGGGCGTCATCGACTGCCCCGACCTTCCTCTGAACGTTTCGAGAAGCGCGCTGCAGAACGACGGATTTGTACGCAAGATCAACGATTACATCACAAAGAAGGTCGCGGACAGGCTCTCCGGCATGTTCAAGACCGACCGTGAGAACTACGAGAAATACTGGGACGACATCAGTCCTTTCATCAAGTACGGCTGCTTAAAGGATGTCAAATTTAAAGAGAAGATCAGGGACTATGTGATCTACAAGGATCTCGACGGCAAATACCTGACTCTCGAGGAGTACTTAAAGGCCGCAAAGGGAGAGGACGCTGAAAGCAAGACAGAGGATTCCGCAGCCGATACCGTTGCTAAGGCCGAGAGCGCCGAAGCCGCGGAAAAGGCCGCAGATGCTGAGGACAAGCCCGGGGCGGAGCCTGTTAAGGACAAGGTATATTACGTAACCGACGAGAAGCAGCAGAGCCAGTACATCAATATGTTCAGGGCCGAAAAGCTCAACGCGGTTATCCTTACGCACAACATCGACCAGCCCTTCATCCAGCAGCTCGAGCAGGACAATGACAAGGTTTCGTTCCTTCGCATTGACTCCGATGTATCCGACAGCATCAAGGGCGAGGTTACCGAGGACGAGAAAAAGGCACTCGAGGATGAGCAGAAGGAGCTGGAGAGCCTGTTCCGCAAGGTTCTTAATAAGGACAAGCTCGAGGTTAAGGTCGAAAAGCTCAAGGATGAGAAGATATCATCCGTAGTAACTCTCGGCGAGGAGAGCCGCCGTATGTCCGACATGATGAAGATGTACAGCATGCCCGGCATGGATACCGATATGTTCGGCGGACAGGAGACCCTGACGCTCAACAGCACCAACAGTCTTGTAAAGTACCTGACCGAGCACAAGAAGGGCCATAAGGTAGAACTCATCGTAGCACAGCTCTACGACCTCGCGATGCTTTCACACAAGCCTCTCGCACCTGAAGCCATGACGGCTTTCATCGAACGAAGCAATGAGATCATGGAGATGATCTCCAAATAACGGTTTCACGGATTGGAGTTTCTGATGGCGAACAACGACAGAAGACTGAACGAGCGGAGCAACGAGCCCATACTTCAGCAGCTGCTTCAGGTATGGCGCGACTATTATGACGAGATATTCGAGGTGGACCTGCAGACCGGCGCCTTTGAGACCCTGATGGATCACAGCCGGAGCAGATGGCCGGTAAAAGGCTTCGCGGGGATCGAGGTCATGATCCTTGCGGAGAAGCTGGTGCATCCCGATGACAAAGAGGCCTTTACGGATTTCTTCGATCTCGAGGGGATCGCGCGAAGGATACTTGACGATATCAATGTCACGAAGCTGAACTTCCGCATACGTGTTGAAAGCGGCGAGTACGCCTGGGTAAAGGTCAAGAACATCGTGCCCACAAAGCAGCCCGGAGACGAGATCAAGTTTTTCTCGTGCTTCAGAATGCTGGATGACGAGGCCGCGGCAGACCTGAAATACAAGCAGGAGCTGGTCGACGCGCTAGAGGAGCAGAGAAAGCTGTTCAACGAGCAGACGCGCCTGATCAAAGAGGTTACGGACCGCGTCAGATCGCCGCTTGCCGGCATCATCAGTATGGCGGCGCTCGCAAAGAACGATTCGGGCGATTCCGATACGTCTGCAGAGCGTTTCGCGATGATCGAGAGCGAAGCCGTATCGATGAACCGCGCCTTGAAGAGTCTTATTTCGGAGGATGAGGAGCTCGAGCTGCCCGTATTCGAATTCCATGACAAGCCGATCAACGAGATCAGCTACGGAAGGCAGTTTGATTACGACAGCAAGCCCGCGGAAGAGGGACTCGAAGATATTTACGTACCCGAGGACTTTGCCTATGTTTCGGGCACCGTAAAGCCTTTCAGCGGACGCTACGAGGAAATATACGATTTTACAGGCAAGAGGATACTGCTCGCCGAGGGCAACAAGCTCAGCCATGAGGTCATCCGCAATATGCTTACCGCGATGGGAGCCCAAGTCGATTCCTGCAATGACGGCAAGTCTGCGGTCATCGAGTTTATCGCGCATCCCGCGAAGACTTACGATCTGGTGATGGCCGACACGGTCCTTGATGAGATAGACGGTTTTTCCGTGGCAAAATGCATCCGTATCAGCGGCAAAGAGGACGGCGAGACCGTTCCGATATTCGCGCTGACTGCAGACGGTTCGGCCACTGAGATAAAGAAGGCCTATAAGTACAACTTTACGGCACTTTTCTCAAGGCCGATAGATTTTGTGAGCCTGTTCGACCGGGTAAGCAAGGAGATGGGAAGATAAAAATACAGGGGGCGGAATGACCGTCCCCTGATTTTTATTTGTTCAGAAGTGAAACAGCAGTCTCGAACTTGTCGGGATGCTTTGCGTTTACGACGCATGCGATGTAGTAGTCTTCGTTCAGGTCGAAGCCGTTGAGCCTGTTCAGCATGCCGGTTATGTTGACAGCGTAGCAGGTCTTCGAATCTGCATCGGGCGCCGCGGCGGAAGGATCGTCATCGTCGTGGTAAGTGGGCCTGTAAGAGAGCAGGTCGCCGAGGCTTGCGAGCATTTCGGGCGAGAGCAGCGTCTCAAGGTCCGCGAACATGCCGGATTCGAGATACGACAGATACTCGTTCTCGGGCATGATCATGAAATCGATCTCGGATGCCGCGATGTATGTCATGAGTCTGGTACGCGAATTGTATCCGTCGGACGTTACATAGTAAGCTGTGTCCAACGTTACGCGCTGGAGTTTCTCATCGGTTATGAACGCCTCGTTCAGTCCGGCGCTGTATGTGTCATAGGCCGCCTCGGTAAAGGGATCGTCGAGCACTGCGATATTGCATACGATATCCTCCTGAGGTCCGAGGACCTTGACCAGGAACAGTACGAGCACTACGACGCCCGCGACTATCGCTATCAGCTTCCAGAGGAAATAAT
Organism: uncultured Clostridia bacterium; assembly: GCA_947304065.1. Lineage (GTDB taxonomy): Bacteria > Bacillota > Clostridia > Lachnospirales > Lachnospiraceae > RUG11977. The sequence continues at coordinate 12,639 of CAMZAI010000062.1, forward strand.
CCCTGAAGAATTCCCATTTGGCAGCGCCTTTCAGCGACTTGAATTTCTCGAAAGCGCCGCGTTCGTCTCTTTTGCCGTAGATGGCCGCATCTTCCTGCAATGTGGTCTTGTCGTTTTCATTCAGTTCACGCATATTGTCACCTCACGTATGGAAAAAGCCCTGAAACCCGCTTGTTTCAAGGCTTTTTGAACGAGCTGAGAATGGGACTTGAACCCACGACCTATTGATTACGAATCAATCGCTCTACCGACTGAGCTATCCCAGCACAC
>CAMZAI010000063.1 GCA_947304065.1 uncultured Clostridia bacterium
GTATCGCGCCTTTAATGAAAAAGGGCATGCCGCCAAAACGGCCGATGCCCTCTCCGTCATTTCCCATGTCGGTTATTTCAATTTTGAATTCGTCGTTCTTTTTTATTTCCATATCAGGTCCTTCTGACATTACTCTCAAAATTCCTCTGGAATCCCAGCCAGTCGGCTTTCTCGTCAACGCCCTTTAAGAGTTCCTCCATCGACTCCATTTTCGCGTCAAGATTGTCGGCGAAATGAAGCGCCATGGCCTCGCAGATCGCGGGGAGCTTCGGCGAGCCGTACTCGAACTTGCCGTGATGAGCGGCGATGCAGTGCTTGAGCTCGGTCGCCGCAAGCTTCGGGAACTCGGGAATATCGCGGAGCTTGTCGTCCACCATCTCGATACCGATCACGATATGTCCGAGCAGATTGCCTTCGTCCGTATAATCATTCTCGGGAAAGGCGCTGAGTTCGCGGGTCTTGCCGATATCATGACAGATAGCAGCGGTCAGCAGCAGGTCGCGGTTGAGCAGCTCGTACTGCTTCGCGAAACCGTCGCAGAGATGAGTCACCGAAAGAGTATGCTCGAGCAGTCCGCCGATAAATCCGTGATGAACGGCTTTTGCCGCAGAATGGTACTTAAATGCCTTTATAAACTCAGCATCGTCAATGAAAAAGCTCTTGAACAGCTTCTGCAGATAAGGAGTCTTGATCTGCGCGCCGAGCGCGAGCAGCTCGCTGTACATCTCGTCGATGTTGCGGTCGGACGCGGGCATGTAATCGGCGGGATCGTACTCGCCCTCACGCGCCCTTCTGATGCGCGAGATATTCAGCTGGGGCTTGTCCTGGAACATCACGATCCTGCCGTCGACCATTATGTATTCGCCGGCCTCATGATGCTCGATCGCGCTCGTGATATCCCATACCTTGCCGTCGAGAGTACCTGTTTTATCCTGCAGGAGCAGGCTGTAATAGGTCTTTCCGGTCTTTGTCTGAAGGCTCTGCGTCTGCTTGCACAGATAGATCTCGCGAACGTTCTCGCCCTCCCGCAGTTCATTGATATGTCTCATGTCTTTCTCCTTAAAAATGTACTCTGATCTATTTCACGGAAAGCACGGCGCTTATCTGCTCGGCCGGCTCATCCCTCATGCCGCTGTGATAGATATTGAGGCTGACTTCACTGCCCTCCTCAAGGCTGAAAATGTATTCGTAGAAATCGGTTACGCTGCCGATCACGACTTCATCGATACCGACGATAACATCGCCCTTTTTCACTCCTGCCTCAGCAGCGGGAGAAGATGCGATGACTTCGTTTACATAGATACCGTTTTCAAGTCCCATGCCGACGAGGATGTCCTTCGGAACGTTCTCAGCGCGGACTCCGAAATACGGCAGGGGATTGCCGTTCAGGAGCTTTAAGAGCAGAGTCTTTACGCTGTTGATATAGATAGCGCTGACCGTGATCCTCTCACCCTCGGAATCGGGTACGATAAGGCCCACGAGCTTTCCTTCGAGGTCGACCACCATGCCGTCCGAGCTGGTGCCCGAAACGATATCGGTCGTAAATCCGAAATGCACGCCGTCGATGAAGTACTTCGTAAGTCCCGTATGCGAAATAAACCCGAATTCCACCGCGCCGTAGTAGCCGTTCGGCCTGCCGAGTGCGATCACGGGCTCACCTTCGGTCACATTGTCCGAATCGCCGAGCGAAACGTACTTGCAGGTCGCTACGGTCGAAGCGCTGATGTCGGTAAGCTCAACTTCGATCACGGCAAGTCCCGAATCGGGATCCGCCATGTAAATGCTTCCTTCCGCAACCGCTCCGTCGCGGAATTCTATCTCTATCCTGTCTGCCGAAGCAAATGCATTGTATTCCGCAAGGATCAGCAGCTCCACGCCGTTGTCCGCAACGAGGATACCGGTCCTCTCGGTCCTGGTCTCAATGCTCTCATCCATCCAGTTTACGCCGCTGGTCACCGCATAAACCCTGACAAGCGACTCTGCCGCCTTGCCCGCGATCGACCTCATCTTCGAGATCATCTTCAGATAATCCGCGATCGGATCTGACTCGGGCACTTCCGTGGGAGTTGTGCCGGGATCGGGCTCGGGAGTGGGCGTCGTCGGAGGAGCCTCTGTCGGAGTCGGCGAAGGTTCTTCGGTCGGATCGAGCACTACCGGGATCGTGGTGGGAGTCGGCGAAGGTGAAGGAGTCTGAGGCTGCGCCGTCGGAGTGGGCGTCGCAGTGGTCCCGAACGTCACCTGGCTGCGGTTGTTGGCGCTCTCAACCGGCGTGGGCGTAGGAGTCGGCGTAATTCCGAGTATCCTGTTCACCGCGCCTTCGGACGCAACAAACACCAGCCTTGACAAAAAGCCGAACAGAACCGCAACCACAATTGTCAGCGCGATTATCGCGATAACCTTCTTGACCTTCTTCCTGTTCTTCGGCTTGATCTTCTGCTCAACGTAATTGAAATCCTTGTCGTTATTGTCCATTTTTGCCCCTCTGTAAACCCCGGATCACCTTATGTCTCGCTGAGAGCCAGTGAGAATGTGAATTCCGTTCCCACTCCCTCAGTACTTATCACGCTGATATTCTCATCATGCGCGGAAATGACTTCCTTTACGATGGACAGGCCGAGACCCGTTCCCTTCTTATCCTTTCCGCGCGAGGAATCGGCCTTGTAGAACCGCTCCCATATTCGCTTTACGCTGTCCTTCGGGATGCCTATTCCGTGATCCCTGACTCTTACGAGCACCTTGTCGCCCTTTTCCTCGGTCTCGATCTCGATCCTCGAATCGGAATTCGAGAATTTGATCGCGTTGTCCGTAAGATTGTAGAGAACCTGCTGGATGCGGCTCATGTCCGCATCGACAAAGGTCTCCATCGCAGCGAATTCAAGCTCGATAACTATCTTCCTGCTGCGGCATATGCCTTCAAAGGCGGCCGCGACATTCCTGATGACCTTATTGATATCGAAGCTCGTGATATCGAGCATTAAGCCCTTATTGTCCATTCTGTTCAGATCGAGAAGGTTCGATGTGAGCTTGGTCAGGCGGTCTGCCTCGAAAAGAATGATCCCGAGGTACTTGCCCTGCAGCTCGTACGGTATCGTTCCGTCCTTCATCGCCTCCGCGTAGCCCTTGATCGAGGTCAGTGGGGATCTGAAATCATGAGATATGTTGGCAATGAACTTTTTCTGGTAATCGTCGACGTTGCGGACCTCTCCGACCATGTAGCTGATGGTGTCGGCCAGGTTCCGTATCTCGTCGTGGCTCTTGACGTTCATCGGATAATCGTAATTACCCTTTGCGTATTCAAGCGCCGCCCTCCTGATCTTTCTGGTGGGGTAAACTGCCAGGAAATAAATACCCACAAATGAGAGGAACAGCACTCCGGCTATGATCAGAAGGCCCTTATTGATGACGTTCATGTACAGAACGGCGTCCTTGTCGACCTTCGACTGCGGCACGAAAATACAGACATAGCCTTTGACCGCGTAATCGTAGATAACCGGCTCGCAGAAGCACATCATCGGCTCGGCGAACACCCCGGATATCTCCACACCGTCGTTAAATGACGAGGCAAACAGCATGTCCGCCTGATCGCTGACATTGAGCAGGGCTTTGCTGCGCGTATCCGCAAGCACCGCAGCTTTACTGTTGACGAGCCATATCCTGGCATCGATCAGCCTGTCTATCAGCTCAAGCTGCCTTTGTATGTCGCCCAGATCGACATAAGAAGAAAAATAATATTCGCTGTATTCGTCCGCGATCCTTCGCACATGCTCGGAATACTGCGGCTTCATTTTCTCGTAAACTGCTTCCTCGACCATCCGGTTCCCGAACAGGTTCACCAGAAGGAAGATGACCAGGATCGTGGCCAGGAAGCATAGTGTTACCTTCAACGGTAATTTCACGGTCTGTCCTCACTTTATGCGCGTCAACGTGTTTCGAACCTGTAGCCGCGGCCCCAGACGGTTCCGATGGCCCAGTTGTCGTGATCGTGTATCTTTTCCCTCAGACGCTTTATGTGAACGTCGATGGTCCTCGAGTCGCCCACATAATCGTAATCCCAGATCAGCTCGAGAAGCTTGTCCCTCGAGAATACCTGGTTGGGATGTGAAGCAAGGAAATAGAGGAGCTCCAGCTCCTTGGGAGGCATATCCACGATATGTCCCATGTATGTCACCTGATAATTCGTAAGGCTGATCACGAGGTCGGGATAGCTCACCGAATCCTTATCGGCAGCGGCTTCCTCGGCCTTTTCCTGCGTGCGGTTCCTGCGGAGCACCGCCTTTACGCGCGCCACCAGTTCCTTTGAATCAAAAGGCTTGACCATATAGTCGTCGGCTCCGAGCTCGAGGCCCAGGACCTTGTCAAAGGTCTCGCCCTTTGCCGAGAGCATGATGACCGAACAGTCGCCGAGCTTGCGTATCCTTCGCAGCACCTCATAGCCGTCTATCCCGGGCAGCATGATGTCCAGCAGTATCAGGTCGGGCTTATAAGACCCGTATCTTTCTACAGCTGTCTCCCCGTCCGGAACGATCTCGGTATCGAAGCACTCCTTTGTCAGATACAAAGAGATAAGCTCCGCGATATTCGCATCGTCGTCAACTATCATGATCCTTTGCTTGTCTGTCATGCAATCTCCGTTCTGTGCTTATTCCTTAAACGTAACAATGGTCACGCCCCTGTCGCCCTCGCCGAACTCGCCGAGGCGGAAGGACTTGACGTATTTGAGGCTGCGCAGATGCTTATGCACAGCATCCCTTAACGCACCCGTGCCTCTTCCGTGAATGATCGAAACCTGAGGAAGATGCGCGAGATATGCGTCGTCGAGATATTTGTCGATGACCGGAAGCGCCTCGTCCACGCGCATTCCGACGATATTGCAGTCGATCCCGACCGTCATCGATTTCGATACCGCGATCTGTCCCGCTCCGGTCTTCTTTTTCTCAACCACCTCGGGCTCAGCCTCGGCATATTCGATATCCTTTATGTTTACCTGTGTGCGCATGGCGCCGAGCTGTACTGCCAGCTCTCCTTTCGCGTTCGGAAGCGAGCATACCTTGCCCTTCAGGTTCATCGTGCGTACGAGCACGGTGTCACCGATCTTGACCTCGTCGATGCTTCGGCTGCCCTCGTCCTGCTTTTTCGGCTTGGGAGCCTTGATGGCAAGCTTCTCGTCGGCGGCTCCGAGCTTTTCGCGAAGGCCCGCTCTTTCAGCCTCAAGCTCCTTTACGGAAACGCCCGCAGCGCCGAGACGGTTTACCTTGCGGATCGTCTCGTCCGCGTAATCCTTGGCCTTCTGAAGAATGTCGCGCGCTTCTTCGTTCGCGCGGCGAAGTACTTTATCCTTTGCCGCATCGAGACGTTCGTTCTTTGCCTCAAGCCTGTCGCGCAATACCTGGGCGTCGACCATGGCCTTCGCGGCGGTCTCGTTCTTTTCTTCGAGCTCGAGTCTTGCCTTGTCCAGCTCGCTGATTATGTCTTCAAAGCTTCTGTCCCTGGTACCGATGAAGCTGTTCGCCATATCGATGATCTCGTCGTCAAGTCCGAGCTTCTTTGAGATCGCGAACGCGTTCGACTTACCGGGCATACCGATAAGAAGTCTGTATGTGGGACTTAAGGTCTCCACGTTGAACTCACAGCACGCGTTCGAAACGCCGGGCGTCGAGAGTGCGAAAAGCTTCAGCTCCGCGTAATGCGTCGTCGCGATGACATGCACGTGCCTGTTGTGAAGATATGTCAGTATAGCCTGCGCGAGCGCAGCTCCCTCGGTGGGATCGGTTCCCGCGCCGAGCTCGTCGAACAGCACGAGTGAATGCTCGTCTGCCTGCGACAGGATCGAGACCGTATTGGTCATATGCGATGAAAATGTCGAAAGGCTCTGCTCAATGCTCTGCTCGTCGCCGATATCAGCATATATCTCCGTAAATGCGGAAAGCTCCGAGCCTTCGAATGCGGGAATATGCAGTCCCGACTGTCCGAGCATCGCAAAAAGACCGACGGTCTTGAGCGATACGGTCTTACCGCCCGTATTCGGACCGGTGATGACCAGCATCGAGAAATCACCGCCGAGCCAGATGTCGATAGGTACAACCTTTCTCGGGTCGATCAGCGGATGACGTCCTTTTTTGATATTGATATATCCGCGGTCGTTGAACACGGGCTCGCTGGCCTTCATGTCCTTTGCGAGCATGGCCCTCGCGAAGATATAGTCAAATTCCGCGAGCGTCTTTATATCGTATTTGAGTTTCTCGGTCTCGGTAAAGAGCATGCCGCTTAAGCTTTCGAGGACCTTCTCGATCTCTTCTTTTTCAAGGATCGCAAGCTCTCTCAGTTCGTTGTTCAGCTTTACGACCGCCATCGGCTCGATAAAGGTCGTGGAACCGCTCGAGCTCTGATCGTGGATCATGCCCGCGAACTGGTTCTTGTATTCGGACTTGACCGGAAGACAGTATCTTCCGTCGCGCATCGTGATCAGATTGTCCTGAAGCACGACCTGGGTGTCCTTTGAATTGACTATCTGGTTCAGCTGGTCGCGGATCTTGTCGTTGGTAGATTTGATCCTGCGCCTTACGGACTTAAGTCCGGGGCTCGCGTCATCCGCGATCTCCTCTTCGGAGATGATGCAGCGGATGATCTCGTTGCAGATCACGGAAAGGGGCTCAAGCAGTTCAAATCTTTCTGTGAGCGAATCGGGCTCAGCGCCCTCCTCTGTCCTTCCGTATGACTTCACGCGCAGCACCGCGGTAAGCACGGAACTGATATGCAGCAGTTCGCCCGCGCCCAGACACGAGCTGACCTCCAGCCTCATGATCGAAGGCCTGATGTCATGTATTCCCGAAAATGACAGCGAGCCTTTGCGGTAAACCCTCGACAGCGCGTCGGCGGTCTCCTTCTGCAGTTCCCTGATCTTCTCTGTGTCGGCGATCGGTCTGATCGCACGGCATTTCTCCTTGCCGAGCTCGGACCCCGCAAGATCCGTCAGCCTGTCGACTATCTTAAAATATTCAAGTGTTTTTAATGCTCTCTCGTTCATAATATTGATATGTCCCGGACCCAAAGCGCGGTTATTTCCAGTGGAGTCTGTGAAGCGCTCCTTCGCAGTTCATCCCCTCGAAACCGTTCTGCCTCAGGGCCTCGTATAAAACTATGGCAACGGAATTGCCGAGGTTCAGGGACCTGATATCCCCGATCATCGGTATCCTTATGCACATTTCCTGGTTTTCAAGTAATATTTCTTCGGGTATCCCGGCGCTCTCTTTGCCGAACATGATATAGTCGTCCTGTCCGAATGCCGCCTCTGTATATACCTTCTTCGCCTTTGTCGTCGCGAAATGTATCCTCGCTCCGGGATTCTGCTCTAGAAAATCGGCGTAGTTCTCGTAGACCTTATACTTCAGCTTGGGCCAGTAGTCGAGCCCGGCGCGCTTCAGCTCCTTTTCAGCAAGCGAAAAACCCAGAGGCTTGATGAGATGCAGCGTCGAACCGGTAGCGACGCAGGTCCTTCCGATATTCCCGGTATTTGCCGGGATCTCCGGCTCCAACAGTACTATGTTCATGTTCAAAACCTAAAACATGCCGCCCGTGAAAGCGGCATGTGATCCTTTAATCTTCTTTGATGGCGATATTGATCGCAAAAAAGTATTCACCCTCGTAGTTAAGAGGAATACAGATATTGGCCGCGAAATTATTGGCAAAAGATACATTTCCCTTACAGATCGTGGGCGGAGTGATGTCGATCTGGGTGCCGCTCTGGTAGAAAAGCGTAGCGGTATTGCCCATGATCATGTTGCAGAGCTCACAGATGGCGCTCTGCGCGATCTCCGAAAGTTCGGTGATCTCCATCATGCACATCTTCGACGCGATCTTAAGCGCTACCGGCATCGGGAAGTCGAGGATAGCCTGACCCTTCATCTCGCCCGTGATACCCATAAGGATCAGCAGCTCGTCATGAGTGAAAGCAGCTTCCTTAAGTCCGGGCTTTCCGATAGTTACATTGAGGCCGCACGCCTGCTCGATAACAGAAACCGAAGCCTTCAGCAAAGGATTGATGTAATTAACGTTGATATTTGCCATTCCTTTATCCCACCTTGTGATTATTTACAAAGCGCTCGATACGCTCAAGCGCAACTTTGATCTTCTCGATCGAATACGCATAAGATACCCTGAGGAAGCCTTCGCCGCAGTCTCCGAACGCTGTTCCGGGAACCACCGCTACCTTTTCCTCCATCAGAAGCTTCGTCGCGAACTCCTCCGACGTCATGCCGAGGCTCTTGATGCACGGGAACACATAGAACGCGCCCCTCGCCTCAAAGCAGGGCAGACCCATCCGCCGCAGCTCGTGGAGAATGAAGTTTCTGCGCTTATCGTACGCATCGCACATCATCTCGACATCCGCATCGCCGTTCTTTAAAGCCTCGATCGCGGCATACTGGCTCGTGGTCGGCGCGCACATGATCGAGAACTGGTGAAGCTTCGTCATCTGTTTGATAATGTTCTCGGGACCGCAGGCGTAGCCGAGTCGCCAGCCCGTCATCGCGTAGGACTTCGAGAAACCGTTGATCACAACGGTCCTGTCCTTCATCCCGTCAAACTCCGCTATCGAAACATGCTTCCCTCCGTAGGTCAGCTCCGCGTAGATCTCGTCGGAAATAACGAAGAGATCCTTCTCTTTTACGACCTCGGCGATGGGAGCGAGCTCCTCGCGCGTCATAATTGAACCGGTCGGATTGTTCGGGAAAGGAAGCACAAGGATCTTCGTCCTGTCGGTGCAGGCGTTCCTGATCTCATCCGCGGTAAGCTTAAATTCATCCTTTTCAAGGAGCTCTATCGTAACCGGCTTTCCGCCCGCCATGAGCACGCAGGGCTCATACGATACATAGCTCGGCTGCGGCAGGAGTACCTCATCGCCCGGATCGAGCATGACACGGAGAGCGACGTCTATCGCCTCGCTGCCTCCTATGGTCACAAGCGTCTCGTGATCGTATCTGTAATGCAGATTGAAGCGGCGCTCGAGATAATTGCAGATTTCCTTTCGCAGCTCGATAAGACCTGCGTTCGAGGTGTAATGTCCTCTTCCCCTCTCCAAGGAGTAGATACCCTCCTCGCGGATATGCCAGGGCGTGTCAAAATCGGGCTCGCCCACGCCGAGAGATATGGCGTCCTTCATTTCCGTGACAATGTCAAAGAACTTGCGGATGCCCGAGGGCTTTATATCGACGATTGCTTTATTTAACGGATCCCTCATGGTGAAACGATCATCCTTTCATCTTCCTCTTCCTGTTCCATTACGATGCCGTGCTCCTTATACTTCTTGAGCACAAAATGAGTGGCGGTGCTTAAGACAGCTTCCATGGGGGCAAGCTTGTCCGAAACGAAGCTTGCGACCTCACGCATGCTCTTCCCCTTGATGATAACGGTAAGGTCAAAGCCGCCGGACATCAGATAGACCGTCTCTACCTCCGAAAACTTATAGATACGCTCCGCGATCCTGTCGAAGCCCTGTCCCCTCTGAGGAGTAACCTTAACCTCGATCAGCGCGGTGATCTTCTCGTTCGAAACCTTGTCCCAGTTGATCAAAGTGGGGTAACCGCAGATGATCTTATCCGCTTCCATCTCGGCGACTGCTGCCGTAACCTCGGCCTCTTCACGTCCGAGCATCATCGCGAGTTCAGACATGCTGATCTTTGAATTCCTGTCGATCGTCCTTAAAATCTGTTCCTTCAGTTCCATGGCTCTTTCTCCTCATCTCTTTTATGGCGTAAGATACGTCACCGTATCGTGATTGATCACACCTCTTGTATTATCATCGGTCGTGTATCCGATGACCGCGGCCGGATATCCGAGCCCGTTCAGCTTCTCCGTCAGTGCCCTGCCCTCCGCACAGCACGCCAGGATACAGCCGAGACTGTTCACCTGATAAGGGTTCTCGTCCGCATATTCCGATATCTCGATCGCGAACTGGCTGATCGGAATGTCCTCGAGCCTTACGCGAAGCCCGCAGGAAAGAGTCTCTCCGAGCGCCCAGAGCGCCTTATAGATGCCCTGTTTGCCTACGACAAAGACATCGCATCCGCCGAGCGTCAGCTCGCGCATGCATCTGTCATCCGCAAACTCCGCTTCAAGCCCCGCGATCCCCTGCATCAGATAACGCAGCCCGTAGCGCGCTTCAAGACTGCCGCGCTCACGCTCCGCAGTCTCCAAAGTACCCGCTTCGGCAACTCTTCCGATCAGAATGATATCCATAGTCACTCCGTAATACTCCGCGCTTGATGTTTGGCGGAAATCGTTTATACTTGTTGGTATAAAGACTGCTTAGACCAAAGAAGCCACAAGCGCCGCAAGCATCGCGAGCACGAGGATCGCAACGATCACTATTGTGATGGTCTTTCTGGTCTTTGCATTGAAAAAGTTCATGTTAAGCCTCCGTTCTTTCCGGAAAGGAAATGTATTATATGCCTTATATTTTGATATCTGTTCTGCTCTTCACGGCCTGGCTCTGCTATGCGATCAAAAAGAGCTCCCGCGAGAGCGCCAAGGATTCAGCGGACTTCTGGGCCCGTGAGAGCGAGTCGCTGATGACTCCGCGAAAAAGCATAGACGACGTGGTATTCATAACGATCCCGAAAGAGATAATCCCAAAGAAAATGATTTATACTCCTCCGGAAAAGGAAGACCGCGACGATGCTTCCGACGACCCGGTCGCACCGGACTGTGACGAATACGACGAGGATGAAGAGGACGAAGAAGAGAATACGATCGAAGCGGCTTACGAGCGCATAAACACGCTGTCTTCCGAGCTCCGCTCCCTCTCCAAGGCTCAGATCGCCGATCTGTCCGAATATACGAATACCGACCTTCGTCTCAAATACGGCACGCCGAATTTCACGATGCTGTCCACCGCCGATACGAATTACACCCGTCTGGTCCAGATGATCCCCGCTCTCGTGAGCTCCTTAAGGGAGGTCGGAAGGAACGAGGAAGCGGACCGTCTGCTCGACTTTTGCGACGAGAATTCGATTACCTCGGGCAAGATCAGAAACCTGCGCTGAGTGCGGTTTTTGTACACCCGATAAAAGGGTTCCGCATATTTGTCTATACATCTTTTTATGGTATCATCAACAGCTGTCTTTGTCAATGTACACGGGCGCTGAGGCTCATTCAAATCACTATTTTTTGAAAGGAGATTTTCGCGTATGAAGAACTTTTTTAAGAAGCTGTTCGGAGACAAGTATCCCGAGCGAGCAAGGAAAAAGAACCGCATAGAGTGTGTATACGCCGGTCCCGAGCAGATGGCCCGCAGATTCAACCGCATGGAGAAGGTTTACGCAGGTCCTCCCGCACGTGATAAAGACGATAATAACGCTATGGAAGACGTTTACGCCGGTCCCGATCCCGATATCGATCCCGATGAGACTCCCGCAGGACCCGATGGCGAATGCGAGGGATCCGGCTCAGGCGCCGCAAAAGACCTGAAGCGCGATAAGCTCAAAGGCCTTGATCCCAGACAGTTCTCGGCCGTTTACGCCGCTCCTCCGAACATTCCGCCCGCACAGATGATGATGGCTTACGCAGGTCCCGCACAGATGCGTCCCGAGCCCCCGATAATGGCTGTATACGCGGGCCCCGCCCAGATGCAGAACAACCCGATGATGCTCGTTTACGCAGGACCCGGTGGATTTGTAAGGCCTGAACCTCCCGTGGATAACGGTCAGGATGAGAAAAAGTTCATCGGCGGCGACGAAATGAAAGGCAAAACTCCCGAGCAGATAGTCCGCGAAGGCCATTGCCACATGTGCGGCGGACCTGTAAATGAAGGGCAGAAATTCTGCTCCAACTGCGGAACTCCGCTTCCGAGGAGCACCACTCCTCCCGTAGAGAGGGCATGATTATGTACCGGCTTGATATGTGTGTATGGGAGATCACGCTCGCATGCTGTTTCTCCTGCAAATACTGCGGTTCCCGCGGCGGCCGCGCAAGGGATAATGAACTGACCACCGAAGAGTGCTTAAACGTTGCCGACCAGCTCGCAGAGCTCGGCTGCAGACGCGTTTCCATGATAGGGGGCGAAGTCTTCATGCGCCGCGACTGGAAGGATATCGTATCGCGCCTCACCGGCCACGGGATCAACGTCAATATCATTACGAACGGCTTCACTTTCCGCGACAGCCTGATCAGCGATCTGAAAGAAGCCCGCATTGAATCCGTCTCCGTCTCGCTCGACGGTCCCAAAGAGGTTCATGACAAGTACCGTCAGGAAGGAAGCTTCGACCGCGCGGCAAAGGCCATCGAAGCTCTGCTCTCCGCAGGTATCTCCGTCTCGGTCATCAGTACCCTTAACAGCGAGAACGTGAACTATCTTCCCGAGATGTACTCGTTCCTTCGCAAATACAGCATTTACGCCTGGCAGCTCCAGGCCTGCTCTCCGATGGGCAACGCCGCGAACAACGGCATCGCGTTCGCCTTTGACATGGGCAAGGTCATTGATTTCGTGACCGACAATATGCGCACGGCCCCCTTCGCGATGGGCGTCGCAGACAATATCGGATACTTCACCGAGGCCGAGGGCTCCATCCGCGGCAACATGAGCGGACAGGCTTATTTCAGAGGCTGCTCGGCCGGCATTTCCGGCATCGGCATCGACAGCGTCGGCAATGTCAGAGGCTGCGAGTCAATGTACGACGAGCGCTTCAACGAGGGTAATCTGCGCAGCGAATCATTGCGCTCGATCTGGGAGGATCCCGACAGATTTGCCTACAACAGAAAGTTTACAAAAGATATGCTCACGGGCAAATGCGCCGAGTGCGAGCTCGGCGAATACTGCGGCGGCGGCTGCCGCTCATACAATTATTTCGTACACCGCAAGCTCTACGAATCGCCTTTCTGCGCCGGCGGTGCGAA
>CAMZAI010000064.1 GCA_947304065.1 uncultured Clostridia bacterium
TTCTCGTCGGAGAGCATCTTTATCGCATGGTCGATACGTATGCGGTCGACGTAGGTATTGAAGCTCTCGCCGACGGTCTTCGTGAAGATCTTCCCAAGATAGGAGCTGTTATAGCCGAAGAGGGACGCGATCATCTCGAGCTTGAGGTTCGTATTGTAATTGTGATCGATGTAGTAAAGGATATCGTCGATCACGCTGTCGCGCGAGGAATTGCCCATCGAGTTCATGAGCTCCTCGAAGCGGTTCGAGAAGTAGATGATGATCTCGTAGAGATAATTCTGTGAATTAATGAACGATATGATCTCGGCGTTCGAGGCAAAGGGCAGGGCTATCGTGCTGTAGCGATGCGTCATGGTATCCTTGATGCGCAGATACAGATCCGTCAGAAACAGTTTAACTGCGGAAATATCGGCGTTAACGCGGTAGAGGTACTCTTCGATGGAGTAGAGCACTTCCGCAACCTTTCTTCTGTTAAAGGTCTGCAGGTAATCGGTGATCTCTGCCGTATAGCCGTCGATGCGGGAGTTCTCGAGGTTCTCTAGATTGTTCTGTACCGAGGGGAGATCGTCGAAGCCGAGCACATGCTGTCCCTGCACGCAGAAGAAACGGCGGGAGAGGAGCTCCTCCGCCTGAGCGTAGGACTCGGGGATCTCGGCGAGGGTGTCGACCACGCAGCCGTACGCCACGAATATGCGGTCTAGAGGGCTGCCCTGCTCGGGCTCGGACTCATAATGCTCGAGGAAGCGCTTAAAACGCTCTACGCCCGAATCGCCGAGGAGCAGAAGAATATCGTGACCGCGGTATACGAGATGGACAGATGCGGAAGACCTGCTCCCCGCGGCGTTGAACAGTTCGGAGAAGCGGTAGGGGAGCTCCGAATCGGACATATTGAAATTCTCGTAGGCGATGATCTGATATTTGTCGGCGGACAGGCCTGGATCGGCCGCGCTGAGCAGCTTAAAATCTATGTTGTGCGAAAGGATGTCGCTGATTATCTCTTTTTTGGACTTGTTCCTGAGAAAGAGGTCGCGGGAGCGTGCTCCGGCTTCGTCGTCGAGCATTCCGCTGATCTCGCGTACGGCGGCGCTCAGCTCGTCCTCGTCTATGGGCTTTGTCAGATAATGGCGCACGTTGTACTTCATGGCTTCCTGCGCGTACTTAAAGTCCGAGTAGCCGGAGAGGATGATAAAATGCCCCTCAAAGCCCTCTTCTGTGAGCCTCTTTATAGCGTCGAGGCCGCTTAAGCCCGGCATGCGTATATCCATCAGGACCAGGTCCGGATCAAGGCGCAGTATATCCGCAGCAGCCTCGGTCCCGCTGCCGGTCTCCCCGCAGATCTCGTATCCCAGGCTCTTCCAGTCAACCAAAAGCTTGATACCGTCTCTGATGGCCTTCTCATCATCGGCTATATAAAGTGATCTCATATATTCCCCCAATGGTTCCGTTATTCCTCACCGGTCACGCAGGCCCAAACCGACCCACTATATAGGATTATACCGCATAATCAGTGCTCAGCACAACCCTGCAAGCGAGCTTGCGGGTCGTGCTTAACACAGATTAGCTGTGAATAGTAACCGGTTGATGCAGATTAGCTCTGAATAGTAACCTGAGAGCAACATATACGGAGAAAAACCGAATCCGGTCATATATGATACAAGAGCGGGTGTATTCCGATAAAAGCGGAAACCCGCGCAGGCAGGATATTAAAGAAAACAGGAGAGAAAGAACTTATGAACGGAGCATATAAAACAGGCGAGTACACAAACCTGTTCAAAATGATCGGAAAAACCGATGAGGATGTGGAGGCCAGACTTGCGCAGATCTGGGATACCTTCTTCTACGGAAGCGAGGACGAGCGTATATATCACCCGGTAGGGGACGACATGGGATATCTCGAGGATACGGGAAATCATGACGCGAGGACCGAGGGTATGTCCTACGGAATGATGATGGCGCTGCAGACGGACCACAAGGAAGAATTCGACCGCATATGGAAGTGGGCGTATACATATATGTGGCATCGCGAGCCCGGACCGGAGCACGGATACTTCGCATGGTCGTGCGCGGTGGACGGAAAGAGGAACGCGGAAGGCGCCGCACCCGACGGTGAGGAATACTTCGCGCTGGCGCTGCTCTTCGCATCCCACAGATGGGGAGACGGAGAGGGCATATACGAGTATTCGAAGCATGCAAAGGAGATACTCTCCGAGATGGTACATAAGGGAGAGCCCGGACATCCCGGAGTCCCGATGTTCAATCCCGAGAATAAACAGATACTCTTCGTGGCGGGATCGGACTTTACCGATCCGTCGTATCATCTGCCCCACTTCTACGAGCTGTTCGCGGAATGGGGAAATGAAGAGGACAGGGGCTTCTTCCGTGACGCTGCGGATGCGAGCCGCGAGTATCTGAAGAAGGCGTGCCATCCCGAGACCGGAATGTCCGCGGAATATGCGGAGTTCGACGGAAGACCGTTCACACGCAGACTTCCCTGGACCAGGGACAGACATGACTGCTTCTACAGTGACGCGTACAGGACGGCTGCGAATATCGGCCTCGACTATGAATGGTTCGCTGCCGATAAGGGGCAGTGCGACGCAGATCTGAAGCTGCTGCGCTTCCTGGACTCGAAGGGCGATAAGATGGCCGGCATATTCGAGATCGACGGAACCGAAGTACCGGGATCCGCCCTCCATCCCGTGGGCATGAAGGTGACCACTGCCGAAGGCCTGCTCGCTGTGGTAGGACCGTATCTGGGAATGTGCGGCGGAAAGTACGGACTCCTCGAGAGCATAATGCCCAAGGACTTATACGAGCTCGCGTGCAGATGGCTGGAAGATTTGTGGAACACGCCTCTCAGGGAGGGAAACAGGCGATATTACGATAACTGCCTGTATTTCTTTGCCTTCCTCGCACTCGGCGGAAGATACAGGATATGGTGATGAATATCCGTGTCCGGACAGCCGTAAGACGTGGAAGATCGGACATGTGCAATATCACCAAAAAAATTATAGAAAACTAAATTTTTTTATGCAAAATCATTGACTATTAAGAACCCCATTGGTATCATTATCAGTGGGGTTGTTTTTTACTCACTAATAATGTATCGGAGGTCAATTTATGCTGGAGAAGTGCTTCAAACTGAAAGAGAACGGCACTAATGCAAGAACTGAAATAGTTGCCGGCCTCACAACTTTCATGACGATGGCTTACATCATCGCCCTGAATCCCAACCTGCTGACGGGTTTCGGCGCTGAAGGCGCAGCCGAGGGGCTGTGGAACGCCGTATTCCTCGCAACTTGTATCGCTTCGGCGATCGGTATGTTCGTAATGGCTTTTGCCGCGAACAAGCCCTTCGCAATGGCTCCCGGAATGGGACTCAACAGCTTCTATGCTACGCTGTGCGCAAGCATCGTGGGCATGACAGGAATGACATATGTTAAGTCGTATCAGACATGCATGTGCATCATCCTCATCGAAGGTATCATCTTTATAATCCTCTCACTGCTGAACGTACGCGAGAAGATCGTGGAAGCTATCCCCGCAGGCGTACGTCACGGTATCTCGCCCGCTATCGGTATCATGCTCCTCAACATCGGACTCGGTTCGAACGCAGGCGTATATTCCTCAAGCAACGGATTCTCGTCTCCTTTCTACGTAATGAGAGACTTCTTTGGCGCGCTGACCGCGAAGAGCATGAAGGAAGCTATCGGCGACGGATGGCGTGAGATCGTACTCGTAGCTGCTACGATGTTCATCGGTCTGTTCATCATCATCGCACTCGCTCATAAGGGAGTAAAGGCTGCCGTTATCCTCGGAATGCTCTGCGCAAGCATCATATACTGGGCAGGACAGGCCATCTTCCTCGGAGTTAATCCT
Source organism: uncultured Clostridia bacterium (assembly GCA_947304065.1). Taxonomy (GTDB): domain Bacteria; phylum Bacillota; class Clostridia; order Lachnospirales; family Lachnospiraceae; genus RUG11977. The sequence goes on from CAMZAI010000064.1 coordinate 3,880, forward strand.
TTTGAGGGCCTTAAGACCGCATCATGGCTGCCTTCGTTCTCGACTATGGCAAGCGTGACGCTCTTTAAGCTGAACTTCGCAGGACTGGTAGAGATCGGATGGACTACAGTCATCATCCTGATCATCACTTTCTGCATCATCGATATGTTCGATACCATCGGAACACTCGTAGGTACCGCATCACGTGCGGGTATGCTCGATAAGGACGGCAAGATGCCTAAGATGAAGGAAGCCCTCCTCGCTGACGCTGTAGGTACCGTAGCAGGATCGCTTACAGGTACTTCGACCGTTACAACATTCATCGAGTCTGCATCGGGCGTAGAGGCAGGCGGACGTACAGGTCTGACCGCACTCACCACCGCGATCATGTTCCTCGCATGCATGTTCATCGCTCCCGTAGCGGCGATCATCCCTCCCGCAGCTACATCGGCAGCTCTGATCTATGTAGGTATCCTGATGCTCTCGGGTCTCAGAAATATCAACTTTGACGATATGACCGATATCGCTCCCGTAGCGCTCATGCTCATCGCAATGCCTATCTCGAGTTCAATCGGCCATGCGATCGGTATCGGCCTGATCACCTATACATTCATCAAGCTCCTGACCGGAAAGGCAAAGGAAGTTTCGGTACTGACATACATCCTGTCAGTGATCTTCCTCGTAAAGTTCTTCGTGGCTATCTGATGATATATCGCCGGACGGCTGCAAACCAAACAGACTGATATCAAAGGCTTCGGTGCTGTGCACCGGAGCCTTTGCTTCGCACTCGGCATCCGCCTCTGCACGCGCAAGGGCCTCATCGAGCCCCGGAAGGGCGGAGAAGGGCATGAACTGTTTGGCTCTCATCTCAACCGACATCTTACCTCTGCTTGCCATGATATGATCAAACCTCCTGTTGTATGTCACAGGCCGCTTCTGTGGCCTCCTATCTGATGATTCCTCTCAAGTGTCATGGCGCCGTCCTCGAGATCCATGCCGCGGATCATGAGATCCTTCCCGAAACGCGTCTGTATCTCCAATATGGCGGACTGCATGCGGCGATTCTTCTCGGTATCCGCGGGCGTATCGAAAAGGCCCATCTGCCTGAATTCCTCATGCGCGATGTCGCAGCATGTGATGTTCACGCGCCGTATGGTGCGCTCCGGATCGACTATCCTGTCATAGAGCGAGGATATGGCCGGAAGCCACTGCGCGGATGCGTTCGAAGGAGTCTCGAGCGAGACCCTGCCCGCAGCGTGCGGTGCTCCGGAGAGGAACGCTGCCGGGACCGGAGGCATGGTGCTCCCGATCTCGCGGGAAAGGTAATCGGAACCCGAATAGCCTATGTAGAGCGAGACCGTCGGAGTGACGACGTCCTTCGCGAGCATCTCGAGACAGAGCACGTCCATCATCTCTTTAACGATGATGCGGCCCTTGTCAAAGGGGTAGTCGCTCATGAGCACCTGGCCGTTCGAGAGACACTTCGAGCGGGGGTGATAATTCCTGATATCCGCTATCGTGACAGGTTCCCTGCCCCATGCGTGGTCGATCAGCAGTTCAGCGTCTATGCCGAAGAGGCGGTAGAGGAATTCCTCGTCCGTGGCCGCAATGTCACGCATGGTGTAGATCGCGTACTGCGCAAGGCGGGCAGCGGTACCGTGGCCTACGCGCCAGAAGTCGGTGAGGGGCTTATGGTCCCAGAGCGTGGCACGGTAGGATTCCTCATCAAGCTCTCCGATGAAATCGGGGCTGTGCTTCGCGGTGATGTCGAGCGCGATCTTCGTGAGATACAGATTCGTGCCTATGCCGCAGGTGGCGCGTATGCCGGTCTGCTCGAGCACGGTATCCATGATCTTCCGGCCCAGCTCGCGCGGAGTCATGGAGTAGAGCGCAAGATAATCGGTGACATCCATGAAGGCCTCGTCCACGGAGTAGACGTGGATGTCCTCCTTCGAGAAAAAGCTCAGGTATATGCCGTAGATTTTTGCGGAATAGTCGATATAGCGCTGCATGCGCGGCTTCGCGATGATGTAGTGGAGTTCCTTCGGAATGTCGCCCACGCGGCAGCGGTTGCGTACTCCGAGGCGCTTTAAGGCAGGGGATACGGCAAGGCATATGGTATTGACAGAGCGGTCCGGATCCGCGACGACGAGCTTCGTCGTCATGGGATCGAGGCCTCTCTCCACACACTCTACCGAAGCGTAGAAGGATTTAAGGTCGATACAGAGATAATAGCGCTGCTTCATGATGATTGGGAACCTCCGAGGGCGGAACGCGGGACGGTCCACATGCCCTCCGTACTGTAATATGTGAGCTGCAGCGGACGCTCGAACGCGCCGTCCGCTATCTTACAGCGGAACTCGGTGACCCCGCTGTACTTCGAACTGACAAAATACTCGATGATGCGGTACGATACCCTTTTTATGCGCACATACAGCGGACTGACATGCCCCGAAGAATCGAAGGACGCGATGACCGGTATGATGCAGGTGGTCGTATGATCGAAGGAAGTATAAGAAATAAAAGCACCCATTATTCGCCTCCGAAAGCAGACATAAAGATCAAAAAACGTACATTTGTTTGCCTGTGGAATTACACTATAGCATGCAAACAGACGTTTGTCAATCGAACAAAATATAAATTCTTGCATTTGGGGCACAGGATTTTTAAAATTAACTTATAGGACAGAAGCACGGAGGAGCATATGGCGGAGACTACGGTTACAATTAAATACTGGATCGCCGGTGAGAACGAGTATCCGCTGTATTACAGGGAAGGCGGCGCACAAAAGGGAGCCTGGGCGGAATTCCTGCAGAGGCTTGAGGACGCGGGCGTAAAAGCCGAATATGTGAAAGAGCACGACGGAGCAGTTCTTACGGCGGCGGACGCGCTCGACCTGCTGCGAAACGGAGAACTCGACATGATACCGGGCATGCCCGCGGAGCTGGTCGCCGAAGACGGCACGATCACGGCCTCCCCCGTCATTTACCGCAACGAACTGACCGCAGTGATCAGAAAGGACAGCCCGGAGGTGCCCGCGGACAGCGTGAATTCGTGCTACTGGGGCATTGAGCAGGCGTACCTCGACCTTATCGCGGGTACGGCGCTCGACGGGCATACGCTCGATTTCAACAGCAGGTCAGAGATGTATAAGGCCCTTAAGACGGACGGCATCTACGGTGCGCTCGTAAAGCGGAGCAGCATAGACCACGAAGCGTATGTCGGCGGACATTTCGATTACGCGCCCTGCCCCGTGATCGCGATACCGTACGGGGAATGCGTATTCATGCGGGCCGACGGCGGTGAGATAAACACACTGATAAATGAAATATGCGACGGGCTCGCGGAAAAATACCTTAAGCTCGGCTACGATACGGAGAGCGGGCCGGAAGGCGTGATCACGGCCGGGACCGGAGCGGGATACGCGGGGCTTCTCTCAAAAGCCTACGATACGAATTCACTGCTGACTGTCGTTTCCTGCGCGGGAGTCGCGGGAACGCTGATCTTCGGTATACTTGCGGCGGCGATATCTTCGAAGCACAGAAAGCAGAAGAGGCTTGAGAGGGTGAAGCTGGCGTCCTTTGCGGCAGATAATCCTGCAAAAGAACTCTACGAACTCGACATAAAGAAGCAGGAACTCTACGCCTACGACGATTTTGCGGTATTCGGGAATCTTCCGACGGACATTCCGAACCCGGTGGACTTAAAGCTTCTTTCGACATTGCTCGGATATGATTTTTCCGCGCATTTCGCGGACGTTACGCCGCACTGCAACACCATTTACCATAACCGTCTGATCATCCATGTCGGCGGGAAGAAACTGTACCTGGCCGAGGACGGGCACCGTGTGGGGGATGTGCTCTACTTTGCGATGACGAACGTGAGGGAAGTCTGACGACCGGCGGCATGCCGCAGACATGATAAAGCAGAAAAAGAAAAAGCCGTTCCTGCAACGGCTTTTTTGATAGCGAAGGGGGGATTTGAACCCTCGACACTGCGGGTATGAACCGCATGCTCTGGCCAACTGAGCTACTTCGCCATATTGAATTGTACCGGCTGTGCCGGTTAGTGGGACCTATAGGGCTCGAACCTATGACCCTCTGCTTGTAAGGCAGATGCTCTCCCAGCTGAGCTAAGATCCCGCGCAACATCAGATATTATATTGCGACTGTTATCCTTTGTCAAGAAGAATATTTCGGTTTCATAAAAATTTTTCTTCACTTTTTTATGAAAAAAGCATAAATAGATTTACAAAATGACAGAAAATCTATATTATATATTAGGCGGACAATGTCCGCACTGAAACGAAGTGAAAGGGAGTTGGGACGATGCAGGAACGTGTGGCCCGGGCGACGCTCGGAAGACTGCCGGATTATTTGCAGTATGTAAGAAGTATTGAAACAGAGACGATCTCTGCGACCAGGATCGCGAATGCACTCGGGCTGGGTGAGGTCCAGGTGCGTAAGGATCTTGCCGCTGTATGCGGAAGCGGAAGACCGAAGATCGGTTATGAAACCTCTGCTCTTATAAAGGACCTTGAGGATGTGCTGGGAGTGCGCACCTGCAGCGGTGCTGTTATCGTCGGAGCCGGAAAGCTCGGACTGGCCCTCCTGGGATACAAGGGCTTTAATGAGTACGGGATCGAGATAAAGGCTGCCTTTGACAACGACAGCAAAAAGTGGGGCGAGGGCCCCGGCGGACTGAGCGTATTTCCGCTCAAGGACTGTGAGAAGTTCTGCAAAAAGAACGGGATCAAGCTCGCGATCCTTACCGTGCCCGCATCTGCGGCGCAGGAGATCTGCGACATGATAGTGAAGGCTGGCATAAAGGGTATCCTGAATTTTGCGCCCTGCAAGCTGAAGGTGCCCGAGGGCGTTACCGTAAGGCAGGAGAACCTTGCACTTTCGCTCGCACACCTGAACATCATCACGGGCGAATAATGTCCCGTACAGGAATGTAATCAGAAAAGGAACACCGATATGAGAGTTGGAACGGGTTATGACGTACACAGGCTGGCCGAAGGGCGCGAGCTGATACTCGGGGGAGTGAAGGTCCCTTATGAGAAGGGGCTGCTCGGACACTCGGATGCCGACGTGCTGGTTCACGCGATAATGGACGCGATGCTCGGAGCCGCGGCGCTCGGAGACATCGGCCGGCATTTTCCGGACAGCGATCCGAAATACAAGGACATATCGAGTATGCTCCTCTTAAAAGAAGTAAATGAGCTCATAGGATCAAAGCTCTATATCGTGGGGAATATCGACGCCACCGTCATCGCGCAGAGGCCGAAGCTGGCGTCCTATATCCCGCAGATGAGGCAGAATATCGCGGACACTCTCGGGATAGAGACTGACCGTGTGAATATCAAGGCTACAACAGAAGAGGGACTCGGATTCACGGGTGAAGGCCTCGGGATCGCGGCTCAGGCGGTATGCCTGCTCGAAAACGTCGCTGACATGACCATGGAGGCGGCCGCTCCCGCAGCGGGCTGCGCCGGATGCGGAAGAACCTGCCCGATGCGCGGATAGAAAATTTTTAAGGAAGACAGATACGTGCGGACCTTTGCGGCCCGCAAAAGGAGACTCAATGAAGGAAAAAATGATCGAAGGCTTTAAAAAAGTATTCGGAGGAGAAGGGGATATCAGGGTATTCTTTGCTCCCGGAAGAGTAAATCTCATCGGCGAGCATACGGATTATAACGGAGGACATGTATTTCCCTGTGCGCTGACCATCGGAACCTACGCGGCGGTGCGTAAGCGTACTGACAGAAAGCTGAGATTCTACTCGGAGAACTTTGAGGACCTCGGAGTTATAGAGAGCACGATCGACGATCTCGTAAACCGCCCCGAAGAGGAGTGGACGAGATACGCGAAGGGCGTGATCTGGGCGTTTAAGGAGCACGGCTTTGCGGCGGATACCGGTTTCGATTTTTACTGTAAGGGCACGATACCGAACGGTTCCGGACTTTCTTCGTCGGCATCCCTTGAAGTGCTTGTCGCGAAGGTGCTCATCGAGCTCTTCGGTTTTGATGTGAGCATGTTCGATTCGGCTATCTACGGACAGTATGCCGAGAACAAATATGTCGGAGTTAACTGCGGAATTATGGACCAGTTCGCGATCGCGATGGGCAAAAAGGACAGCGCGATCTTCCTGGACACCGCAACGCTTAAATACGAATACGTTCCGGTGAAGCTTGACGGCATCAGGCTTGTCATCGGCAATACAAATAAAAAGAGAGGCCTCGGCGATTCAAAGTACAACGAGCGCCGTGCGGAATGCGAGCATGCGCTCTCGCAGATACAGACCGTCTGCAACGCAGCATCTCTCGGAGCTCTCGATGAGGAAGCTTTCGAGAAGTGCAAGAGCGCGATCACGAGCCCTGTAGAGTGTAAGAGGGCAAAGCACGCCGTATACGAGAACAGAAGGACCATCGAGGCGGTGGCTGCACTGAACAGGAACGATATCGCGAGATTCGGCGAGCTGATGAACGCATCGCATGTCTCGCTGCGCGACGACTACGAGGTTACGGGCAGGGAGCTTGACACGCTCGTTGAGGCGGCATGGCAGCAGCCCGGAGTCATCGGGGCGCGCATGACCGGAGCAGGCTTCGGAGGCTGTACGGTCAGCATGGTAAGGGCAGAGAAGGTTGACGACTTTATTGAGAATGTAGGAAGGATCTACGCCGAAAAGATCGGTTACAACGCCGACTTCTATGTAGTGGATATAGGCGACGGTCCTGTTGAATTATAAAGGATTTTGCGTATGAAACAAAAAAAGGCGATCTCATTATTCATCATATTGTGTCTTGTGCTCACAACTCTTGCGGGATGTTCGGACGCTGACCTTAAGAGCAGCGTCAGGGACGGTCTCCCGGAGGAGAAACTGAGCTTTGCCGGATCCGGCGAGCAGACGAAGACAGTGGCTGCATCAGAGTTCGAACCCGAGCCCGATACCGCGGTTACGGAGACTCCTGCGCAGCAGGTTGCGGCCGATGAAGCCGACGGTGTTGCCGACGATGCGGCCTGCGAGAATCCGGACGCCGCATTTACCGTGGCGAACGCGCTTCTTTCCTCGGATTACGAGACAGACCTTGAGACACAGCTGGTGAATTTCTATTTCAGCGAGCATTACGCGACGGTTTCGGCTTATGCTGCGGCAAATCCCGAGATCTTCTCGGATGACTATATCGATCCCGATACGGATACCTTCGATCTTTCGACGATCGATCTTTCGACGATCGAGTTCCTGAAGCTGTATTACAACGGCGTTTCCGATCCTACGGTCGCATACATCCAGCAGCTGCTGATGGATCTGGGCTTCATGGAGTCCGCAGAGCCCACGCAGTATTACGGAAGCATCACGACGCAGGCGGTAAAGCTGTTCCAGAGACAGAACGATCTTAAGGAAGACGGAGTCCTCGGCGAGGAGAGCTTAGGGATACTCCTTTCGGGCGAGGCAAAGCATTACACCGCGAAGCTCGGTATGGAGGGCTCGGATATCAAGCGTATCCAGCAGCGTCTGTACGAGCTGGGCTATCTCGATTCCAAGAAATCGATAAACGGCAGATTTGACGATTCGACCGACAAGGCCGTAAAGGCCCTGCAGTCGGCAAACGGTCTTTCCGCTGACGGTAAGGTCGGCGAGATGACCATAGAGCTTATGTACAGCGACGAGGTCGTTGCGAATCTCTTAAGCTTCGGCGACAAGAGCGATGTGGTCCTCGAGTGTCAGAAGCGGCTGAAGGAGCTCGGCTACCTGACCACCGCTCCCGACGGTAATTACGGAAGCGATACTCTGGCAGCGGTAAAACTCTTCCAGTCGCGAAACAACCTGGTTGTGGACGGTTACCTCGGACCCACAACACGTGAAGTGCTCGACAGCGGCAGCGCGGTTGCGAACGGCCTGCTGATCGGCGACGAGGGCGACACTGTAAAGCGCGTGCAGCAGCTCCTCATTAAGTACGGCTACATGAGTTCGGGCAGCGACACCGGATATTTCGGTGAGGTTACGGACAAGGCAGTCAGATCATTCCAGAAGAAGAACGGTCTTACCGCGGACGGCAATGTCGGCGCGAAGACCATGGCGAAGCTGACCGGAGACTACGTCGTAAAGGCCAATGACACCACCACGGGCGGCGGCGGTGGCGGCGGAAAGGTCGACACGGGCTATGCGGGTTCGGGCTCTGTTTCGGAGCTCCTGAAAGTAGCTCTTTCAAAGCTCGGATGTAAGTACGTCTGGGGCGCGAAGGGACCCAACCAGTTCGACTGTTCCGGCTTCGTATACTGGTGTCTGAACCAGGTAGGAGTAAAGCAGAGCTACATCACATCAAAGGGCTGGCGCACGGTCGGCAAATATAAGAAGATCACGAGCTACAGCAGCTTAAAGGCCGGAGACATCATCGTAGTTACCGGTCACGTGGGCATCATCGGCGAGAACGGAACGGTTATCGACGCATCTTCGTCACAGGGCAAGATCTGTCACCGCAAGCTCAGCTCATGGTGGTCATCGAGATTCATCTGCGGATGGCGCATTTTCGAGTGATCTTCGCTGAAAAAGGAAAAGTAAGGAACAGTTAAAATGGGCTTAATAGCTTTCATAAAAGAGGAGATGCAGGTCGTGATGGAGCGCGACCCCGCGGCAAAAACGGCGTGGGAAGTGTTCCTGTACCCGGGCTTCCGCGCCATAATCAGGCACAGGTTCGAGCACAAACTGTATCTTAAAAAGCATTATTTCCTCGCGCGCTGGCTGTCACAGCGTACCGCGCGCAGGACAGGCATAGAGATCCATCCCGGCGCCACGATCGGAAAGGGACTTTTCATCGATCACGGCACCGGCGTGGTAATAGGAGAGACAACCATAATCGGCGACAACGTGACGCTCTATCAGGGCGTTACTTTGGGCGGTACCGGAAAGGAGACGGGCAAGCGTCACCCGACGATCCGAGACAATGTCATGATCGGCTCGGGCGCGAAGGTGCTCGGTTCCTTCACCGTCGGCGAGAATTCGCTGATCGG